>QGUR01000335.1 GCA_003242205.1 Chloroflexota bacterium
CCGTTTGGTGGGAGTGTCAAGTTTTTTTTAGGGAACGGCGTTGAGATCACCGGCGACGAGGGGATGGCGAGCCTCGCGGAGCTTACCGATCTGATTGACGACAATACGGCTCTCGTGGCCGTGGCCTATCCCAATTTCTTCGGCCAGATCGAGGACTTCAGCGAACTGGTCGAAAAAGCGCACGCTGCCGGGGCGCTGGTCGCGTTCGTGATCAATCCAATCGCGCTTGGCCTGCTGAAGACGCCGGGCTCGCTGGGCGCGGACATCGTCGTCGGCGAAGCGCAGCCGCTTGGCATCCCGCTTGGATTCGGCGGCCCCTACCTCGGCTTCTTCGGCGTTCGCAAGGAATACGTGCGCCGGATTGCCGGGCGCATCGTCGGCGAAACGACGGACAAAAACGGCAAGCGCGCTTACGTCATGACGCTGCGCCCGCGCGAGCAGGACATCCGCCGGGAAAAGGCGACCAGCAATATCTGCACCAATCAGGGGCTGATGGCGCTGGCGGCGGCGATTTACCTATCGCTGATGGGCAAGCACGGCCTGCGGAAAGTCGCGGAACTCTGCTATCACAAGGCGCATTATGCCGCCGACCGCATTGACGCGCTGGAAGGTTTTGATGTTGACCGCAGCAAACCGTTCTTCCACGAGTTCGTTGTCAAATGCCCGCTGCCGGTGGCGAAGATCAACCGCGCGCTGATCGACAAAGGCATCATCGGCGGTTACGACCTGTCGCAGGATTATCCTGAACTGGAAAATCACATGCTGGTTTGCGTGACCGAGATGAACAGCAAGGAAGAGATCGACGCCCTCGTCGAGGCGCTGTCCGAGGTGAACGTGCAATGACCGAACCACTGATTTATGACCAGAGCGTTCCCGGCCGTACGGGCGTGATCCTGCCGGGTTGCGATGTGCCGGAAACGCCGCTTCCAACCGATCTGATGCGCGACGACCTCGATCTGCCCGAAGTCAGCGAGTTGCAGGTGATCCGCCATTTCGTCCGGCTGAGCCAGCTCAACATGGCGATTGACACCAATTTCTACCCGCTCGGCTCGTGTACGATGAAGTACAACCCGAAGATCAATGAGGATGTGGCGCGCCTGCCCGGGTTTGCCCACCTGCACCCGCTGACGGATGAAGAGGGCGCGCAGGGTGCGCTGGCCGTCATGTACGAACTCCAGCGCTGGCTGGCCGAAATCAGCGGCTTCGACGCCGTCAGCCTGCAACCGGCGGCGGGCGCACAGGGCGAATTCGCCGGTATCCTGATGATCCGCAAGTATCATCTCGACAACGGCCACCCTGAGCGGACTAAAATCCTCGTGCCGAACAGCGCGCACGGAACCAACCCGGCCACGGTCAGCATGGCCGGTCTGCGCGTGGTCGAACTGCCATCCGACGAAGACGGCAACGTCGATCTGGAAGCATTGCGGCGCGAATGTGACGAGACGGTTGCCGGCATGATGATCACGGTGCCGAGCACGCTGGGCCTGTACGAGCGCCAGATTCTGGATGTGATTCAGGCCGTGCATGACTGCGGCGGCCTGATGTACATGGACGGCGCGAACATGAACTCGCAGCTTGGCATCGTCAAACCGGCGGAGCTTGGGTTCGACGTCATGCATTACAACCTGCACAAGACCTTTTCGACGCCACACGGCGGCGGCGGCCCCGGTTCAGGCCCGGTCGCGGTCACGGAAAAACTCGCGCCCTACCTGCCCGGCCCAATTGTGACCATCGTCGAAGAACCGAAAGACGAAAACGACGCGCCGCTTTACGGCTTTACGATGCCGGAGAAATCGATTGGACGGCTCAAGGTATTCCACGGCAACTTCGGCATGCACACCCGCGCCTACACCTACATGCGCGTGCATGGCGCGGAAGGGCTGCGCGAAGTCGCGCGTCACGCCGTCCTCAACGCCAATTACGTCCGCGTGAAGCTACAGGATGATTATCACATCCCCTATAACCGCCCATGCGGGCATGAATTCGTGCTCGAAGGGCGCTTCGAAGGCGTTGATGAAGTCCACGCGCTGGACATTTCCAAGCGCCTGATCGATTACGGCTACCATCCGCCGACCAACTATTTCCCGCTGATCGTGAACGAAGCGCTGCTGATCGAGCCGACCGAAACCGAAGACAAACAGACTCTGGACGGCTTTGTGGAAGCGATGAAGCAGATCGCCAAAGAAGCGCGCGAAAATCCGGCCCTGCTGCGAGAAGCGCCGCATACCGCGCCCGTGCGGCGTGTTGATGAGGTGAAAGCGGCCAAGCAACTGGTTCTCTGCTGCCGGCCAATTCCCGCGCCGGAACGCGCGAAAAACGAGCAAGCGAGTTAAGCTGACTTCCCCTAACTGTGCAAGGCGGGCCTTGTGTGATGGCCCGCCTTTTTGCTTCACCACATTTCAATGAGTGGCAGCCCCGACCGGGCCATGCCGTTTACTTATTTCCCCTTCTTTGGGAAGCGGCTGAGGATCGTCGCCGGTTCCGGAGCCGCCGGGCGTTCCGCCGTCGCCCGGTGCGAACCGGACAGAACCTGAATCGCCGCTCCCACCTTGCCGGCGCTGTTTTTGACGTAGGCCAGCCCAAGCTGGTAGCGCTCACTGTCGATGCTACAGCTTGTCACCGTGCCGATGCGCTCGCCGTTCTGGTCGAGCACAGGGTCGCCCTGATGCGCCGGACGCGCCCGCCTGTTATCCATGCGGAAGCGCACGATCTCGGAATCGCGCGTCCGCTCATGCTCGATGAAGGCGCGCTTGCCGACGAAGAACGGCTTGGACAGTTTGACGAAGCTACCGAAGCCGGCGTCGGCAGGGTTCAACCCCAGCGGCCCGGCAAGCTCATGCCCGTACAGCGGCAGGCCCGCCTCCGTACGCAGGCTGTCCCGCGCCGCCAGGCCGCAGGGCGTCGCGCCGAGTTCGATGAGACGCCGGAACAACGCCTCTGCCTGATCGGGATGCACGAACAGTTCGTAAGCCGTGCGCTCGCCCGTGTAGCCCGTTCGTGAAACGATCAGATCGAACTCGCCGAGCACGACGCGCATGACGCCCGCCCAGGGCAGCGCGTCGACGCAACTCCGGTCAGGCTCCTGGCAACCGAGAGCGACCAGCAGCGACCGGCTCTGCGGCCCTTGCAGCGCGATATCGACCCGGCGATGAATGCCCGATGATGGATCACGCAGGTCACGCAGCGTAAAGCGGTCGCTGCCTTCCACCCGGCGGCCCGAATGCAGGCGGTCGATCATGACTTCGCCCTGCTTCACGGCGTTCAGCCACGCCCAGACCTTGTCGTTATTCGCGGCATTCACGACGAGCATGTACTCGTCGTCAGCCAGTCGATAAATCATCAGGTCGTCCAGCGGCTGGCCATCCACGTCGAGCAGGAAGGTGTACTGTGACGTGCCGATCTCCAGATTGTGAACGTCGTTCGTCGTGACAACCTGCAGGAACTGCGCCGCGCCCGGCCCGCGCACTTCAAACACGCCCATATGCGTCACGTCGAACAGGCCCGCGCCATTTCGTACCGCCAGATGCTCTTCGGCGACCGACGTGTACCAGACCGGCATATCGTAGCCGGCAAAGGCCGTCATCTTCGCGCCAAGCTCGCGGTGCAGCGCGTGCAACGGCGTCGTCTTGAGCGCGTCGCTTTCCGCTTCCTGCCAGACAAATTCGGGCAGCGCTTCCGGTCGAGGCCCGGCATAGCTGGCCCCGTTGATGCCGATGAAGTAAGCCTTGGTGGCGTAGCCCTCATCTCCCTCCGGCGCGCGCCGGGCATCCACGCCAAGCCGGGCGAGATCGGTTGGTCCGGCAACCTGCACATCGACCGGCCCCGGCGACTTGGCATACGGGTCGGTCGGGTCGATCAGCACGAAGCCGTCGGACAGCGAGCGCAGCCACGTCGCCAGATAGCCAGACCGCCGCGCGACATGCAGGTGATAGTCGTTGCCCACGCGCGCCAAAACGCCGTGCGTAATCGGCGTGCCGTCCGGCTTGAGCGCCCATGTCACCTGCTGCTCGCCATCCTGCAGGCTCAGAACATCGCTCGTGAGCGCGTTATGCAGGAAGGCCGGCGCTTCCGCGCCGCGAATGACGAGCGTCGTCCAGTTGACCTCGTCGGTTTCGTCGGGCAGGTAGTAGAAATGCGGATAGTCGTCGGCAACCACATCGGTGTCGATGCCAACGCTGTCGGCCAACTCGCGCACCGCGAGCTTTGCCCGCTGCAAGGCTTCGAAATCGACCTTGGCGCGCGGCTCGGCGCGTTTTCTGCCCGTATAGCTGAAGGGAATGCAGGCCTGCAATAAATCGGCAATGATGTCGCCCAGCCGGTCGATCTCGGCTTCGCGGAAACCGCGCTGGGTGATCCATGGCGTTCCCAGCCGCACGCCGGAAGCGCGCAGGGCGCTCGGATCGCCCGGAATGGTGTTGCGGTTGGCGACGATGCCGGCCAGATCGAGAATGCGCGCCGCCATATCACCGCTCAGCGGCGTGCCATCCGGCCCGACAATCGTCTTGCAGTCGAGCAGCAACATGTGGGTGTTCGTGCCGCCATAGGCAATCCGCAAACCGCGTGACTGGAGCTTCTCGGCGAGACGCACGGCATTGGCAACCGTCTGACGCTGCAGCGCCTTGAACTGATCGGTATAGGCCAGCCGCAAGGCCACCGCCAGCCCGGCAATTGAATTGACGTGCGGCCCGCCCTGCTCGCCCGGAAAGACGCCACGGTCGACCTTCGCCGCAATGTCAGGCC
>QGUR01000336.1 GCA_003242205.1 Chloroflexota bacterium
CAACCGGGTTTTGCGGGGCAAAGTACGCTTTTTTTCGTTACGATAGGTCACCATGCCGGCTGCCGCGCCTTTGATCTTGCGGACATGTTTGCGCTGTGTGACATCGACAATCACCGATGCTTCACCACGCCGGGCGCTGTAATAGGCAGCCAGCGCAGCGGCAGCGTTGATCACGTTTTCGGGGATTGGGCGGCCATCGTTCTTGATGATGACATGCGCGCCGGCCACGTCGCGGGCATGAAGCCAGAGGTCCTGCGGGCTGCCCTTCTCAAACGTGACGATTTCATTCTGGCGGCTGTTGCGCCCGATCCAGATGACAAAACCGTCTTTCGTGACGACACGCAGAGGCGCGCTTTGCCCGCCCCCGGCGATACGCGCCCGCGGCTTGCCGCGCCAGTAACCTTTGGTCTGCAAGATTTGCTGCACCTCGTCGATTTCGGGCCAGTTCGTCGCCAGTTCCAGATCCGTACGAAGCTGCGCCAGATAATCCAGTTCCCGGCGCGTTTCTTCGATCAGGCCCGGCACGTCTTCAAGCGCGCGTTTGGCCCGGTTATAGCGGTCGAAATAGCGCTGAGCGTTTTCCAGCGGCGTGAGTTTCGGGTCGAGCGCAATCACGAGTTCAGGCTGGTCAGGATCATACTGCGCCCGCAACTCCGTCTGTCCGGGTTGTAAGGTGTACTGGTACGCCAGAATCAACTCGCCGCTCTGGCGCAGTTGCTCGCGCTCGCTGTCATCGGTCATCGAGCGCTCCAGCGAGGCCAGCTTCGCCCGCAGTTTCGCCTGCGCTTCGTCCAGCGCCTCGCGAACCGGCGCTTTGGCGGCGTTGTAGCTGTCCTCACCGACTGCCCCGCCATAATAGCGAGAAATCGCCTCGCTAACGCCGGCGACAGGCTGCCAGCCGGGCAGATGTTCAATCGGATAGACGCTGAACGCCTCGACGCCGCTCTCCCCTTCCACAACGCCCGGCTGCCACTCGCGGCGGCCCAACGGCCCGATGACGGCAGCCAGCGCGTCGAAAAGCGCCTCCGGAGACGCATCGGCGGCGCGTTCATCGACCGTGCCCGATGCCCGAAAGACGATCTCTTTCGCCAGCAGCGGGCTAACGCCGAGCAGCCCCGCCGTCAGCGCCTGGTGCGTTTTGCGCTTCGGGTCCTGCACCTGAGACAACAGCCCGACCACATCTTCCAGCGTGACACGTGTCGGATCGAGCTTGCCCGTCTGGCGCGGCGGTGGCATGTATTCGTGATTTGGCAGGCTGACGCGATAACGATTTTCGGCGGGGCCAACACGGCGCATACAGTCGAGAATGATGCCGTGCTGGATCAGGAGCAGGTTGCTGCGCCGTTCCATCGGCTCGGCGATGATCGAAACCGGCCCCGACGGGCCGCTGACGTCAATCTGGAGAATGCGCTCCCAGGGCGGCTGGCTGATATGCTCGATGACGCCGCCTTCGACATAGCGCCGGAACAGCAGGCCGAGATTGGAAGGCCGCGGTGTGCCTCGGCGGAGCTTGTCGGGAACCAGATGCACACGCGGCGTGTGAATATCGGCGCTCAGGTAAAGGTAACGGCGACGGCCTCCGGCGTAGATTTCAAGCCCCAGACCGGTTTCATCGACGTCGATCGTATCCTGCACACGCCCACCGGCCAGTAGATCGAGAAATTCATCCACCAGAGCCGAAATGGTGAAGGCGTCAATATACATCGGCGCTATTGTTGGAGCAGATAGGCAATGACGTCAGCAATCTGCTCGTCGGTCATGCGGTCGCCCAAATCCTGCGGCATCGCAGGCGCGAAGCCCGGAACCAGATATTCGGTCGGATTGACGATGGAACGGTAAAGGTAGACTTCCGGCGAGAGCTCGGGCTGGCGGCTGGCGGCGTTCACGCTCAGGCCTTCAAACGGCGGCGCGATTCCCTTCTCCGCACCATCGACATGGCAGGCGGTACAGGCGAATTGCACCACCAGTTGCGCGCCATTCTCCGGGTTGGCGTCGGCGATCAGCGCCAGTATCTCATCATCGGACAGCGCCGGCGAACCGGCACCCGCGCCGGATATACCGAACGTCAGAAGTTCAAAGAGGAACAGTCCCAGAAAGACGACGACCAGCGCGATGATGAGATAAACAGCCCAACTGCGTCGTCCCCGGCGTGTGGATTGCGTTGCCATGATCGTACCTAGAGTTTGAGAACCTGATCGAGCATCATGGCGAGAAACAGGAATGCCAGATACGCGGTCGAATACTTATACATGCGGCGCGCTGTCGGCCCGCTGGGTTGGTTCATCAGGCGCAGCGCCATATGAACCAACAGCACACCCAGCGCCGTTGCCGCCAGCATGTAGAGCAACCCCAGCATCTGGAACGGCCCCGGCAGCAGCGTGATGATGAACAGTTGGATCGAATACAGCACGATCTGCAAGCGCGTGACCGCCTCTCCCCGTGCAACCGGCATCATCGGCACGTTGGCGCGAGCGTAATCGTGATTGACCAGCAGCGCCAGCGCCCAGCTATGCGGCGGCGTCCAGTAAAAGACGATCAGGAAAAGGATCAGCGCCTCGAACGTCACCGTGCCGGTAACAGCGGCCCATCCGACCAGCACCGGCATAGCGCCTGCCCCACCGCCGATGAGGATATTCAGCACCGTGTTGCGCTTCAGAAGGATGGTATAGACAACGATGTAATAGATCGCGCCGATCAGCGCCAGCGCTGCCGACAGCCAGTTGACCCACAGGCCGAGGATCAGCACCGACCACGCAATCAGCGCCAGACCGAACAGGAGCGCGTTTAGCGGGCTGACGCGACCGGACGGAATCGGCCGCCGGGCCGTGCGCGCCATACGCGCGTCCATATCGCGGTCGAGATAGTGGTTAATCGCGCTCGCGCCGCCGGCGGCCAGCGAGCCACCGATCACGGTCGGGAGCAGCACCGCCAGATCGGGTATGCCGCCGGCGGCAATGACCATGGCGGTGACTGTCGTAAAGATCAGCAGGATAACAATCCGGAGCTTGGCCAGCTCCATATACGTGCGAAGCGTCCCACGCACACCCTGGTATTTTAACTGTTCAGGATGGCTTCCGAATGTGGTTGCCATTGTCCTTCCGTTTCAGCTTTTATGGCACGACTATTCAAGGTCTCAATCAGACAAAGCACGACCAGAGCCGTCCAGGTGAGGGCGGCAAACAGGACATGCAGCGCCCCCCACAGCGGGGCCGCCACGCTCAGCACATACAGCGCGCCAATGGCGGCCTGTACCAGATATGCCACCAGCGCCAAAACTGCAAGGGTGCGGGCGCTTCCGCTTTTACGATCGCTGAGCGCCTGAGCGACCAGCAGCACCAGAGCGAGCCCCAACCCTGCGACTGCGAAACGATGCAGCATGTGGATCGTCGCCAGTTGCCCCTGACTGAACGGGAACAGCGTCCCGTTACACAGCGGCCAGTCAACGCAGGCGAGCATCGCGCCGCTGCCGCGAACCAGCGCGCCGGTCAGGATGATGACGAACGACAGCGCCGCCGTGACATAAGCCAGCGCCGTAAAGCGGTCACTTGGATAGCGTTGCTGCGGACGATAGATGGACGCAATCGCCGCAATGAACAGCGCGGCCACCAACAGCATCGCCGTGCCGAGATGCAACGTCACCGAAGTCGGCGGCAACTCCAGCCACACCACAATCGCGCCGAGCGCGCTTTGCAGCAGGAATAACAATGCTGCAACGACCGTCGCCCTCACGACCAGTCTGTTGCGCCCGCGGTAGTCACGGAACGCGAGGTACAGCATCAACAGGCCCAGCAGCCCGATCAAAATGGCAAACAGCCGGTGCAGCCATTCAATCCAGGCGGTCAGATTGTCCAGCGGCGGGAAGATCGTGCCATTACACAGCGGCCAATGAGTTCCACAACCCAGGCCCGAATCGGTCACGCGGACTACGGCGCCAAAGACGATCAGGCCGACCGTCAGAAACGCTACAGCGAACGCCAGCGCCGGGAACCTGCGCCCCGGGCTGGCCGGATGAGTTTGCATCTTGCTTGCCTCGTGAAAAGCGCTATTTGTTCGATTCTACACAAACAACGCGCTGATTACTACCTTCTGTAACCGGAACAGCAAACGCGGCTGGTTTATCTGAGGGATGTTATTCCGCGGCCTTTTGCTGCCGGCGCGCCGGGCTTGCGGGCGCGTTGGCGGCGGCCTCCGCCTGCGATCGGCGTATGCCACGATCAAGCAGCCAGACGACTGCCATAATCGTGAGGCCCATACCAAGCACATTAAAAAGGATGAAGCCCACCGCGAGGAAAAACTGCTCGGCCTTCCACGGCACCATATCGCTGACTGAAGCGTCGGCGTCGTCTGTCTGGCGCAGGACCGGAATAATGCCGTTCTGCCCGCTGCTGATCAACTGCGCGGTCAAACCGCCGCCAATGACCAGCAGCAAAAGCACCGCGATAATGATGCCCAATCGCTTCACGTGACTTCCTCCGTAGGTTTCCGCGGCATAAACGCGAACATTGTACTCCCCGGCACAAACGGCTGCAAGACAAGAGCCAGAGCGCCGCCCTATCCCGCCGGTTCGGCCGATTGCCCGGACGCGGGCGCTGCCGTCGCCGGGCGGCGCGGCAGTGTGACGAGGAAGGCCGGGCCTCCTCCCGGTTGCCTTCCCACTTGAATCTTGCCTCCGGGCTTGCCAACACCGCCCTTGACCACGCACAGACCCACTCCC
>QGUR01000033.1 GCA_003242205.1 Chloroflexota bacterium
GTGCAGTAAGCCAGTTTGACGCCCTTCTCGCGCAGCGCCAGCAGTAGCTCCGGCGTGAAGTGCAGCCCGGCGGTCGGCGCGGCGGCGGAGCCTTCCTGCCGGCTAAAGACGGTCTGGTAGCGCTCCGGGTCGCTGGTGCGGTCGTGAATATAGGGCGGGAGCGGCATCTCGCCCAACTCGTTTAGGTAAGGCTCTACAGGCCGGTCGAACTCGATCACGCGCTCCGCTTCTTCGAGCTCTTCCACGACCGTCGCTGTCAGTGAGCCGTTGCCAAAACTGAGCTTTGTGCCGGTGTTGATGCGCCGCCCGCCTGCCAGTGCCCGCCATGTGCGCTCACCCAGCTTCCGCAGCAGCAACAATTCCACGCTGCCGCCCGTTTCAACCTTGCGCCCGCGCAAACGCGCCGGAATGACGCGGGTCGTATTGAGCACCAGCACGTCGCCCGGATTGATCAGCTCGACAAGCTCACGAAAGATACGGTGCTGAATTTCGCCGGTCTTGCGGTCGAGCACCATCAGGCGCGACGAATCGCGCGGTTCGACGGGCGTTTGCGCGATAAACGATTCGGGCAGATCGTAATCGAAATCGGATACGTTCATGGCTTGCCGTATCGGGCTGGAAGCGTGAGCGCGGTCAAAGGCGTATTGTAGTCCTCCGCAGAGGCGCGGACAAGGCGCGAGCTTTACCCTCGGCAATCGCGTCTGCTCTCGCCTTTGCGGGGACAATGGTGAAGGGCAGGCTTTCCTCACACACGCGCTTCGTTGGTGCGCTGGAGGATCGCGTCTACGGTTTCCTCAACAGAGAGATCAGACGTATCGAGCCAGAGGCCAATGCGCGGCGTGGCTTCGCGTAGTCCCTGATCAAGCTCGGCGGGCGTCCATGCCCCATAGCCTTTCTTATCGCGGCTTTTTTCGCGCAAGGCCACGACGTCAGGCGAGGGGCAAAGCACAACGACATACAACGGGCATCCCTGTCGAAGCTGCTTGGCAACCTCTTCGAGCACGGGGCCGATGATCACATCCTGATAGACGACGGTGAACCCTGCTGCCGCATAGAGTGAGGCTGCTGTCGCTGCAAGGCGGTAACGCAGGCGAAGCTGCTCAAAAGCCTCGTCCTCAAGACCCGGCGTCATGTCGATGCGCCCGTTGACGATCATGCGGCGGAAGACGTCGCCGCGCAGGTGAACGCTTTTCGGCAGGCGCTCGGCCAGCGCCTGCGCGACAGTGGACTTGCCGGACGCCATAATGCCGGTGATCAGGACAACGCTTGGGGCGGAAAATGACACGGCGTGCTGCCTATTCCTCGAAAGGCAGTTCGGTCTGTTCCGGTGCAGCGTTGTAAATACGCCCGCGATGCTCGTAAGCGGCGCGTGTGGCGACACGCCCGCGCGGCGTCCGCATCAGAAAGCCGAGCTGCAGCAGATAGGGTTCGTACACGTCCATGATCGTCGCGCTGTCTTCGCTGATCGCAGCCGCAATCGTATCCAGCCCGACTGGGCCGCCGTCGAATTTGTCGATGATCGTATCGAGGATACGGTAGTCGATTTCGTCCAGCCCAAGCGGGTCGATGTGCAGCAACTCGTCCAGCACCTTGCCCGCCACCGCGCCGGTAATTACGCCGTCACCGCGCGCCTGCGCATAGTCACGCGCACGACGCAGCAACCGCAAAGCGATGCGTGGTGTGCCGCGAGAACGCCGCGCAATCTCGATGATGCCCTCCGGCTTTGCTTCGACGCCGAGCAGGGCAGCGGCGCGGGCGACGATGTGCTCCATCGCTTTCTGGTCGTAGAAATCGAGGCGGAAGCGCGCGCCAAAGCGGTCGCGCAGCGGAGCGGCCAGCAGCGACAGCCGCGTCGTCGCGCCGATGACGGTGAAGCGGGGCAGGTTGAGCCGCACGTTCTTCGCCGCCGGTCCCTTACCGATGACGATATCGAGCTTGAAGTCTTCCATCGCCGGGTACAGCACTTCTTCGACCGCGCGACCCAGACGATGAATTTCGTCGATGAACAGGATGTCGTTCTGTTTCAGGTTGGTCAGGATGGCCGCCAGATCGCCCGCGCGCTCAATCGACGGCCCGGCGGTGACGCGTATGTTCACGCCCATCTCATTGGCGATGACGAACGCCAGCGATGTCTTGCCGAGACCCGGCGGCCCGTAAAAGAGAAGATGGTCGACGGGCTCCTGACGATGCTTGGCGGCATCGATGATGATTTGCAGGTTTTCGCGGACGGAATCCTGTCCGACGATGTCTCGTAAAAACTTGGGGCGAAGCGCAACGTTATCCCGGTCGTCGCGCCGGGCGTTGCCGCTCACCATGCGTCCGTCCTCGGACATGTCGCGCTCCACAGTCAATTGCAAAAATGTTCTATCGAGTATACCCGACAGAAGTGCCCCTGCAACCGTGCTTTTGACAGAGGGCGGGGGCGCGCGTAAAATCGCGACAATTTGTCTTGGCTCAGGAGGCTCTCCGGCACATGGCTGCTGTTTTTGTTTCGTCTCATCCTCTGGTTCAACATAAACTGACCGTTTTACGCGATGTGGCTACCGACCATCGTAGCTTCCGCGAGTTGATGCGCGAGCTTGCGATGTTGCTCTGCTACGAGGCGACTCTGGATGTGAAGCTGGAGCCGTACAGTGTGCAAACGCCGATGGGCACAGCAAAGGGCATGAAGGCGGTCGAAACGATTGGCCTTGTGCCCGTGCTGCGCGCCGGGCTTGGCATGCTGGAAGGCGTGATGCAGTTGCTGCCGAACGTGCAGGTGTGGCACATCGGTCTCTACCGCGACGAGCATACGCTGCGCCCGGTCGAATACTACAACAAGCTGCCGACCGAACCGACGGTGCAGATGTGCCTGATCCTTGACCCGATGCTGGCAACCGGCGGCTCCGCGGTGGCGACGGTCGATATTCTCAAGCGCTGGGGCGTGCCGCGCATCAAATATCTGGGGCTGATCGCCGCGCCGGAGGGCGTCGAACGCCTGACGACGGCGCACCCGGATGTGCCGGTTCACATCGCCGCCATTGACGATCACCTGAACGAGGTGGGTTTCATCGTTCCCGGCCTTGGCGACGCGGGCGACCGGCAGTTCGGAACATAGCTGTCCTCACTCTCGCCGCTTTCGGACGCTCCGCCGGGAAAAGAGCGAAGCGCCGCGGGCAGGTTTGCGCCCACCAACACGAATGACGGGAGTGGTTGGCGCGCAACCTGACTCACGCCGGTTCTTCGGGTGGTTCCCGCGTGATGCCATCAACCTCATCGGCTTCATCGCCGCCTGTGTCTGCGTCTGCCGGGGCAGGCGGCGATTTTTGCTCATCAGGTCGCTGCTCTGGCGGCTGTTCCTCGCCTGCCAGCCTGCCGGGGAGCGAACCACTGGCTAGAGAGCGCTGTTCGGGCGGGCGTCCGGCGGCCATTACGGGACGCGGTGATGGGCCTAATCCGAGCCGTGGGGCAGCGACTTCTTCTTCCTTACGCACGATGATCGGCTCGTGCTGGCTGCTGTCGCGGCTTGGCCCCTCCGGGATCGGGAACGGCAGGTTGTAGACCGAAGGCGGGCCGGCGGGCATTTCTGCCCTGCGGGCGCGTTCGCGGGCTTTCCGCGCCTGTTCCTGCTCGCGCTGCTGCCGCAGTTCCTCGCGTGTAAACGTGATCAGCTTGCCGTTTTTGAAAGTAGCGCTGTGCCCGGTCACGCGTTCGATGAGCGATTCGACCGAGCCGAGCAGGGCGACCATCAACAGGTCGATGCCGATGATGGCCGTGAACACGCCTGCCAGCGCATTCAATCCCTCGACCAGTGGCCGGGCCAGCGTGCCAAGCAGCAGTTCATCACCCACGCCGATCAGGAACAGGGCGACGACCGTGATCGCGATTATCGCGCCGACAACGCGCAGACCTTTGACGTCCTGCCAGCGCGGCAGCATGGTATTGGCGATGGTGAAGGCGATGTAGACCCACAACCAGAAGTCGGGCGTGCTGGTGAGGAACGTCACCGCCGCAGGAAGGTCTGGAAAGCTACCGTCGCGTAGCATGGCGGCGAACGTTTGCAGTCGCAGGATATTGTTGGTGATGAAATAGACGGCGATAATTCCGGCGGTGAGCGGTGCGAGGTTGATGAAGGCCAGCTTTACCGGGCCGGTATCTTTCGCCAGTTGCACGAAGTGGAGCCGGAGTTCGGCGACTTCCTGCGCTTGTGGCCATTCAATCGAGCGTTCGGCGCGAACATTGAGCAGCCCGGCGGCCAGCCAGTAGACGACCTGATGTAGCAGGACGCCGGGCAGGAAGAACGTGTAGTACAGGGCCGTCGTCGCGCGCAGGCGCTTCGTGAGCAGCCAGCCGACCTTGAACAAGTGCTGGTGTAGCCAGCGTTGCAGCCAGCGCAGCGGCAGGAAAAGCCCCCCGACGATCAGCCAGGGAGTTACAAATTCCGACCCTGTCAGTGTTACCGGCCTTTCTCGCGCGCTGCAATTTCGACCAGTTGCACGAAGTCATCGACTTTGAGCGATGCGCCGCCGACGAGCGCGCCGTCAATATTGGGCTGTGACATGAACTCGGCCATGTTATCGGGCTTGACGCTGCCGCCGTACTGGATGCGGACAGCCTGCGCTACCTCGTCGCCATATAATTCGGCGATGACGGCGCGAATTGAGCCGCCGATGATCTCATTCGCCTGCTGGCCGCTGGCGCTGCGTCCCGTGCCGATGGCCCAGATGGGTTCGTAGGCAATGACAACATGACGCATGTCGTCGGCGCTGACACCTTCCAGCGCGGCGCGCACCTGCCCGCCGACGAACGCCGCCGTTTCGCCACGCTCGTTCTGTTCCAGGCTTTCGCCCACCGCGATGATCGGTTTCAGGCCATGTGCCAGCGCAGCCTTGACCTTTTTGTTGACCGTCTCGTCGGTTTCGCCCAGATACTGGCGCGTCTCCGAGTGACCGATGATGACGTAGGTCACCAGTTCCTTGAGCATGGCGGGCGAAACCTGTGAGGTGAATGCCCCCTGATCCTCCCAGTGCATGCCCTGCGCGCCAACGGCGATGTCCGTTCCCCGCAGCGCGCGCGCTACCGCGTCAATGGCCAGAAACGTCGGGCAGACGACGCGCTCGACACCGGTGAACGGGGCAAGACGTGGCGCAAGCTCGCGCGCGAACGCTTCCGATTCGCTCACGGTCTTGTACATCTTCCAGTTACCCGCGATGATGGGTATCCGCATGTTGCGATTTCTCCTGTCGATAAGGCCGGATTTTCGCTTGCAGGCCCGGCCTCAGAGAACAAAGCCGTTGACGCCCATTGTACTCACACGGGCCTGATTTGCCGAAGCGCCGGTTATGCTTTGCGATGAAAATCACGGAACAAAACCGGCATTTCATCGTCTTAATTGTGTGAGGGAAGGACTGGCTTCAGGCCCGTACCGACTTTCCCACACAACGGAAGTCATTGGAAGAGAGGGCTGCTCTATGCGCCTCGGTGATTTGCTGTTGCTGCTCTACGCAGCGCGTGACAGTTTTTCGTCCGTCGATGTAGCCTGGGACTACACCTACGACGATGCGGCCATGAACGTCATCCTCGAACGGTGGATGTCGCAGCAACCTTCCGGCCAGTTTGCCAGCCTGAAGGCGACCGGTAGCGAGGGAGATGCCGGTAGCATGACGAAGATAACTAGGCGGGTCTGGTGGCGGAAACCCGCTTGCTGGCGCGATGAAACCGGCACGACCAGCCGGATGGTCACGGTGATCTGTGATGGGGCAGGCGCGACGTTTGCCCTCGAAGCCAACCCTTCGGATGCCGCCGGTTCAGGTAGTGGGGAACAGTCGCCAGTACGGCGGTTGTATAGCTCGTCGCCGCCGGATATCGAAGCCCGCCTCGATGACGTGCCGCTGCTGGACCCGTCTTTCCTGCTCACAAGCCATACGCTCGAACCGCTTGAGGAAACGGTTTATCTGGAGAGACAGGCAATCAGGGTTCGGGCGACTTACCGAAAAGGCAAGAATCGCATTTATGAACCGCTGTTCTGGGGTACGGCGGATGAATATGAGCTTCTGGTAGACCAGGAACGCGGTATTCTGCTTCGCTACGCCGCGAAATTAGAGCAGCGGGAAATTGCGGTCGCGTCGGTCAGGCACGTTGCCTTTGACCAACCGCTTTCCGACGATCTCTTTGCCGCCGCTATTTGATTTGGCTTGCAGCGATACGCAGAACCTCATTTCCTGAATTCCCTCTCCAGAGCGGGGAACATGTTTTGGAGAGGAGGAAACACCGGGGGTATAAGTCAATTTCGTGAGTCTGGCTCCCTTCTCCAAAGCCCTAAAGCGGGCTTTGGAGAAGGGGATGGGGATGAGGTTCCCTGGTTAACTGCGATCCTTCAGCGCGACGACGCCGGGCAACTGCTTGCCTTCCAGCATTTCCAGGCTGGCCCCGCCGCCGGTCGAGATATGGGTCATTTTGTCGGCCAGGCCCGCTTCTTCGACCGCCGCTGCCGAGTCGCCGCCGCCGATGATGGTCGTCGCGCCGCGCTCGGTCGCTTCCGCCAGAATCTGCGCGACTGCGTTCGTGCCCTGATCGAATGGCGGTTTTTCGAACACGCCCATCGGCCCGTTCCAGACGATTGTCTGCGCGTCGCTCAGCGCTTCGCGGAACTGCTGAATGGTCTTGGGGCCGATGTCGTAAACGGCGTAACCCTGCGGCACGCCCTGAGCTATCTCGGTCGACCGTGTCTCACCCGGCTGATCCAGCTTATCGGCGATCACGGCGTCCACCGGCAGCACGAGCTTGTCGCCACCTTTTTGCAGCAGCGAGCGGGCGGTGTCGAGCGCGTCGGCTTCAACCAGCGAGTTGCCCATTTCGATGCCCTGCGCCTTGAAGAAGGTGTTGGCCATGCCGCCGCCGATGAGCAGCCTGTCGACCTTGCCGAGCAGCGCTTCGATAACCCCGATTTTGTCCGAGACTTTCGCGCCGCCGAGGATGGCGACAAACGGGCGCTTCGGGTTTTCGAGCGCGGTCGAAAGATAATCGATTTCCTTTTCCATCAGGAAACCGGAGACAGCGGGCAGATAATCGGCTACGCCGACGGTGGAGGAATGCGCCCTGTGAGCCGAACCAAAGGCGTCGTTGACATAGACATCGCCCAGCGATGCCAGGCTGCGCGCCAGTTCGGGGTCATTTTTCTCCTCGCCCGGGTAGAAGCGCGTGTTTTCCAGCAGCAGGACGCCGCCTTCCGGCAGGCTGGCAAGCGCCTGTTCCGCTTCCTGACCGACTGCTGCCGGGGCAAACTGCACTTCGCGGCCCAGCAGGTTTTGCAGCGCCGCCGCTACCGGCCTGAGCGAATATTTGGGGTCTGGCCCGCCTTTGGGACGCCCCAGATGAGACATGAGGATAACCGCGCGTGGTTCCTGCTCAAGAATGTACTGGATTGTGGGCAGCGCTGCGCGGATGCGGGTATCGTCGCCGACCTGACCATTGTCGATTGGCACGTTAAAATCGACGCGTACGAGCACGCGCTTGCCCTTGAGGTCGATGTCCCGAATGGTGGCTTTGTTCATGACACGTCCTTTCGTTGGCATGAAAAGGGGCGAGTATCCACGACCGGCCTCGCCCCATAAGTGACACTGTACCGCTGGAGGTTAGGCCTGCGCGCCAACCGCCATGCGCTCGCCGACATACTTCACCAGATCGGCCACGCGGCAGCTATAGCCCCACTCGTTGTCGTACCACGTCACGACCTTGACCATCGTGCCGCCCATGACCTGGCAGGATTCGGCGTCGATGATGCTGGAACGGCTGTCACCCTTGTAGTCAACCGATACCAGCGGCTCGTGCGAGACGCCCAGAATGCCGTCCATGCGCCCGCTTGCGGCCTCTTCAAACGCCGCGATCAATTCTTCCTTGGTGGTGGCGGTTTCGACTTCGGCGACAAAGTCGACCAGCGACACGGTCGGGGTCGGCACGCGCACCGCCATGCCGTCGAATTTGCCCTTCAGTTCGGGGATGACCAGCGCAACGGCCTTAGCCGCGCCGGTGGTGGTCGGGATCATGCTGAGCGCTGCCGCGCGCGCCCGGCGCAGGTCCTTGTGCGGCAGGTCGAGGATGTTCTGGTCGTTGGTGTAGCTGTGGATGGTCGTCATCAGCCCGCGCACGATCTTGAAACGATCGTTAACGACCTTGGCCGCCGGGGCAAGGCAGTTGGTGGTGCAGGACGCATTCGAGATAATGTGGTGGTTGGCCGGGTCATACTGGTCTTCGTTGACGCCCAGGCAGATGGTGATGTCTTCGTTTTTGGCCGGGGCCGAAATGATGACCTTCTTCGCGCCCGCCTGCAGGTGCTTGGAGGCCGATTCGCGGTCGGTGAAGCGCCCGGTGCTCTCGATCACAATGTCGCAGCCCAGGTCGCCCCAGGGCAGATTGGCCGGATCACGGTCGGCCAGCGCGCGGATTTCGTCGCCGTCGACGATCAGCGCGTTATCAGTCACTTCCACACGGCCGGGATAGCGACCGTAGTTGGAATCGTAGCGGAACAAATGGGCCATGGTTTGCAGGTCGCCCAGATCGTTAAAGGCCACGACGTCAACCTGATCGCCGTAGCGCTCGCGCAGCGCGCGCAGAACCTGGCGGCCAATGCGTCCAAATCCGTTGATGCCCACGCGAATACTCATGATGTGTCTCCTTCTGTTAGCTTGTGCTAAACCGGTTACGGTGAAGCGTCCGCCATTGCCGAGTTTTCGGCAGGTGTGCGGTGTTTCTCGCCTTCGTTCACTGCCATGATGGCAGCCACCAGCTTGTTTGGGTCGTGCCTCCAGGGTCGCGCTTCGTCTACCAGATCGGTATAGATGACGTTGTAGCGCTGCAGGATGGCGTGGCCTTCAGGCGCGGCCTCGACAAAGCGCGTATTGCTGCTCACTTCGTCGAGTTTCGGAAACTTGTTGTTGGCCAGCACGGCCTGGAACACACCGCGCCCGATATGTTCCTCCAGAGCAATGACGTGATCGGCGACAGTATAGCCGGTCGTTTCGCCCGGCTGTGTTGCGACGTTGCAGACATAAATCTTATAGGCCGACGTCGCGCGCAGGGCTTCCGCGATACCCTTGACCATGAGATTGGGCAGGATGCTCGTATACAGACTTCCCGGCCCAAGAACCACGATATCGGCGTCGAGAATGGCCTGAATGCTCTCGCTGTAGCCGGGGACATCGGCGGGATCAAGCTCGACTCGCCGGATACGCCCTCCGGACGCCGTGATCTTCGATTCGCCGCGAACACGCGTTATGCGGCCCGTGCCGGGTAGCTCCACATCCGCGCACAACGTCACATCTTCCAGCGTCGCCGGCAGCACGCGCCCCTGAATGTTGAGCACACGCGCTGTTTCGATCAGCGCGGTTTCCAGACTGCCGGTGACGCCGGCCAGCGCGCTGATGAACAGATTGCCAAACGCGTGGCCGCCCAGATCGCCTTCGCTGAAGCGATGCTGGAACAGGCGGGTCATAAGGCTCTCGTCGTCGGCCAGCGCGGCGATGTTATTTCGCAGGTCGCCCGGAGGCAGGACATGCAAATCGCGCCGCAACCGCCCGGAACTGCCGCCGTCATCGGCTACGGTCACAATCGCCGTGATGTTGCTGGTCAGCGCTTTCAGGCCGCGCAGCACTGCAGGTAATCCGGTGCCGCCGCCAATAGCGACGACTTTCAGCCCTTTATGGCGTATGCTGTGTGCGTAGACCACGTCAACGATTGGGCCCTGATAGAGCCGCCTGTAGGGCGTGACGATGACCGTCATCAGCCGGATGATACTGCCCAGGAGCAGCAGCAGGCCCGCTATAAACAGCGCGGCAATCAGAGGCCAGTCGATGTCAGGCGGTTCTGGCAGACGCCCCTGTAGTTGCAGCACCCTGAGAATGCTGAGCGACAGGCTGACCGACATGAGTGTCGCGCCGAGCATCAGCAGGAGCAACCAACGCTTTACACCAATACCCAGCGCAAACCATTTTTTGTAGGCCTTGAGATTTGCCATCCACGCCTGATTCGCTTTGAGGCATTCCAAATTGAAAGATAACACTGCGCGTTCCGAGTGTCAAAGGTCAAACGACACCTGGAAAGCGGAAGCATGTCGCCTCGCGTTCGCTAGTCTCTGCGTGCTAGCAGGCGCTGGCCTGCCAGCCATAGGGCGAGCGCGCCTGCTAGTGTTAGCCCGCCGATGAGCAGCGCGCTATCGAACCAGAATTGTTCGGGGAAGAGCCGGATGAGCGTGTCTGAATAGAGAAACTGCCATGTGCCTTCGGCGAAAAACAGGTTGTGAAACAGTGTGAAAAAAGCATCCCATGCAATGACAGCGGAAAGCACAATCGCCGCGATCAGCGAGAGTGTGATCACGCTGCCATCGCGCAGGGCGCGGCCAAGTTCGGGCCGCGTTGCGGCTCTGCTCGCCAGATAGGCGGCTGCCAGCCCGAAAGCGATCAGCCCAACCGCCAGCACGAAAAACGCCGCCTGAGTGACGACTCTGACATCGACCATATGCTCCAGTTCTCGCGCCGTATATAGGGGAACGCCGCTCTCGAAGCGCAGGTCGCCGAGCAGGCTGATGTCGTGGTCGCCCAGCAGATAATCGAGCGCGATCGGCGCGTAGCGAAGCCGGTCCTCGGTTGTGAAGCCATAAAAATCGCGCGGAAAACCGGGGCGCTGGTACTCGAACGCCAGCCACGCAGGCGTCATGACCAACCGGACACTGATCAACACCAGCAGGACCGGCGTCATGATCGCGATGAACAGGCGCAGAACCCGCACAAGCGGCGATGTGGCAACACGGTGGGAAACAGGCGCAGTTGTCTCGACCATTGATCCGGCGCTCCCTAGTTATTGCCCTGCAACTGTTCCGCGCCGCCGGACAGCAGGAAGTTGAGCACCAGCGAGTCGACCAGCGTTTCAATCGGAGCGCGGTCGTCGGTGAAGATCACGTCAGAGGGGTTGGTTGGCACGAGCGAAGTCACGCCAAGGCCGAGCACATCGCGCAGCATCGGGTGAGCGTCGTCGGGCAGGAAGGCCAGGTTCTCGATCAGGTTGTCGTCGCGCGTGGGCAGCATGGTCGCGACCAGAATGGTGTTGAACGAATAGGGAACGTCCATGGCGTGTACGCTTGGAAAAACCTGTAGCAGCGTCGCTGTCATGGCATCGACCAGCCGGCGGTCAGTGGTGGTGCGCCCCACGTTGATGATGACTACGCCGTCGGCGGTCAGATGGTCGCGCACTTCGGTGAAGAATTCGACGGTCGTCAGGTGCGCCGGAATATAGGGCGGGCGGTAGGCGTCGATGCCGACCACGCTGTATTGGCGGTCAAGCTGGTTGAGGATGTAGCGCCCGTCCTGAGCATAGGCCGTCAGGCTTGGCATATGCTGTTCGTTCATGTCGAAAAAGCGCGCGCCGACCTCGATGATTTCCGGGTCGATTTCGATGCCGTCAATCGGAATGTCGCCATAAACCTCGATATACTGGCGGGCAATCGTCCCGGCAGCCAGCCCGACCAGCAGTAGCGACTTGACTTCGTCCGGCGAATGCACCGGCTCGTTGAAATAGGGGCCAACCAGAAAGAAGTCCCACGTGCGGCCATAGGCCACCCGTTCGGGATGCCACTGGCTGTGGATTCCTTGTCCCTCGTTGAGATACAGGTAGCGGTTGCCGTTGCTGTCTTCCTGCACCTGAATGTAATTGTAGGCGCTTTCCCCTTCGTACAGGATTTCGGCATTCGCCAGCGGCGGGCGCAACGGGCCGTTGAGCACCACCAGCGACAGGATGGCGACGATGACCGGCATCCACAGCGTCTTTAGAGCGCTGACCGGGCGCGTTTGCCAGAGGCCGGTAAAGCCGGTGACGTAGAGCAGCGTTGAGAACAGCAGAAAGGTGCGAAACGTGCCCAATTCGGGGATCAGCAGCAGCACCGGCAGAAACGTGCCGATCAGGCTGCCCAGCGTGCTGATGGCGTAAATGCGCCCCGATGTTTTTCCCGCGCTGTCGACATCCCTGACAGCCAGACGGATGGCGAACGGCGAGACTGTGCCGAGCAGGGTGATCGGAATGGCGAACAGCACCAGCACCGACACGAACGAGCCAAGTGCCAGCGCTGCCTGCGCGCCGACGACGGCCTGCGCGGCGGCTGTCAGCACGGGACGCGAGGCGAGCGGGATCAGCGCATTGAGGAACGCACCCCAGACGAGGATATGGTAAAACGTCTGGCGGTGGGGTGAACGGTCGGCCCACCGCCCGCCCACCGTGTAACCGATTGTCAGGTAAAGGAGCATCAGCCCGATGACATTCGCCCAGACGAGATTGCTGGTCCCAAACACGCTGCCCAGCAGCCGCGATGCCAGCATTTCCGTCGCCAGCGTCGTCATGCCGCTGATGAACACGCATACATACAGAAACAGGTTGTTTCCGCGGGCCGCGTGGGACGCAGGTTGCTTTTCTGGGTAGATTTGCGTGGTTGTCACTTGTTCACCCGTAATGTTGTGGCCTGACCGGTTTGTTAAGAGGGAAACGCCCGATGCTCGAACTGCGCCGCGCAACGCCTGCCGATGCGCCTGATATCGCCCATCTGATGCAGATCGTCTGGCCTGATGATACCGCCAGCGCTTCCGCAATCGCCAGCCTGATCGAAGCGGGCGACCGCTGCACGCTGCTCGTGGTCGATGGCCGGCGTCTCGCCGGGTTCTGCGATGCCTTTGCGACCACAGCCGGAGACGGGGCAACGCGCTGGGAGATCGACCTGCTGGCCGTGCATCCGGCATTTCGCGGGCGCGGGCTGGCGCGAAGCCTGATCCACGCCGCGACGGTCGAGGGCCGGGAGCGCGGCCTCGCTTATGCTCGCGGTCTGGTGCGGACGGACAACCAGCCTGCCCGGCGCGCGTTTGCCGCTGCCGGTTATGCCGCAAGCACGCAGGCGCAACGCCTGTATGTGCTGACCGCGCCGCCCACGGCCGATGAAACGGCGAACGACACCGGCAACATCATCAGCGTTCGCACGTTTGCTTATTACGGCGTGTGGATCGAAGGCGAAATCAACGGGCAGACCGTTGCTGCAGCGGCCCGAGCTTGCGCGCGAAACGGCGGCTGGATCATTGGCGCGGTTATTCCGGCCGAAGCGACCGGCGCGATGGCAGCGGCTGAACGACACGGTTTTTCACCAATCGGCGATTATCACTGGTGGGAACAGTCGATCACAACGGGCGCTGCTCCAGCGCGGCGCTGATGTCGTCGTTGCGCCGCACGACCAGCGTCGGGATTTTCGCCAGTCGTAGGAGCGCCTGTATTTCCGCCGAGGACTTCGGCCCGCCGAACGATTCCGGATCGGTGAGCACGCACATCGGCCGGATGCCCTTGCGCGACAGAATTTGCGCTTCCGTCACCCATGCCGGGTCCAGCGACGACGTGATGATGAGCAGCGTCGTGCCACGTGTGAAGTAGGGCGTTTCCAGCGTCAGCATCTGCGCCAGACTGTGCGGCGCGAGGCTGCGCGCTACCGCCAGCGTTTGCAGAATGCGCGTTAACTGGCGGTTGCCGCGCTCAGGCTGATGGATTTCGCGGTGAGGTGTGTAGGCCGCGAAACCGAGCGCCCGCTCCGAGTCGATGAAGTATTTCGCCAACGACGCGGCGATCACGACGTTATATTCCTCGGTCGAGGGCGGTATGTCCTGGCTGGTCGGCACGATGTTGTTAAAGCGTCCCGCGCGCTGCACGCTTGGGTCCTCGACCAACGACGAGGCCGAAAAGTCGACAAACAGCCAGATGTCAACCAGCGGGTCAAGCTCAAATTCCTTGACCATCAACTTGTCTTTGCGCGCCGTCGTTGCCCAGTGAATGCGGTTGAAACTGTCGCCGGGTACATAATCGCGCACGCCCGCGGCGTTGGTAGTCACGAAGTGCGCGCGCCGGCGTTGCGCGTCGCCACCGGAGATCAGCCCAACAGGCAGCTCCACGTGGTTAATCGGCACGGTCGCCGGGTAGACGATCACCCGTGATGTCGCGCCGATGCGCCGGGGCGACAGGAACAGCCCGAACGGATCACCGCTGACAATCGTCATTGGGCCGAGCTGGAACTCGCCGCGAACCAGGCACGGCGTTTCGACATACCACTGGTAGCGACCGCGCGGGCCGAGCGCCGGAACGACATGGCTGGCCCGATGACCGGGCAGGTCAGAATGGTCGCGCACTTCCAACCACAGTTTGGGAATGATGGAGCGATTGTGAATCGAGAACGCTTCGTCCAGATTGCGGCCCACCTGTGCGCGCCGCGCGCGCGTTCGGCGGCTGATACTGATCCAGCGCACCGACATCCACGCCCAGAGAAACGAAATCAGCAGCAGGCCGCCGAACAGATACGCCAGATTGAAGAAGAACGCCCTGCCGGTGAACAGCCCTGTGACGAGGCTTAAAATCAGCAGAGTATAGATGGCATTGCGGCGGTTTTGCATTACAGCTTATTGCCAGGCGGAAGCGCCCGGCACGGGTGTCGACGCCAGAATATCCTGAATGATCGTGTGAGAGGAAATGTCCTTGATGCGCGCCGCCGGGCCGACGATGATGCGGTGGGCCAGCGTGGCATCGGCCAGCGCCTTGACGTCGTCGGGGATCACGTAGTCGCGCCCTGCCATGGCCGCGCGCGTCTGGCTGGTGCGGAACAGCGCCAGCGCGCCACGCGGGCTACTGCCAAGATAGACATCCGGGTGCTGGCGCGAAGCGTTGACCAGATCAATGATGTAGCGTTTGACCTCGTCAGAGACGTACACCTCGCGTACGGCCTGCTGGGCGGCCAGCAGTTCCTGCACGTTGACTACCTGATAGGTGTGCGTCAGCGGGTGCTCGTACTGCTGCGAGGTGAGAATGGTAAATTCCTCGCTCGGCGTTGGGTAGCCAAGCTGGATGCGGATAAGGAAACGGTCAAGCTGCGCTTCCGGTAGCGGGAAAGTGCCTTCGTATTCAATCGGGTTTTGCGTGGCGATGAGCAGGAACGGATCCTGCATACTATAGGTCACGCCGTCGACGGTGACCTGCCGTTCTTCCATGGCTTCCAGCAGCGCGGCCTGTGTTTTCGGCGTCGCGCGGTTGATCTCGTCCGCAAGCACGATCTGCGCCATGATCGGCCCGGCGCGGAACTCGAACTCGCGCGTTTTCTGGTTGAAGAGCGAGACGCCGGTGACGTCGGAAGGCAACATGTCGGGCGTGAACTGGATGCGGCTGAACGTGCAGCCGATGGACTTCGCCAGCGTTTTGGCGAGCATGGTTTTGCCGACGCCCGGAATGTCTTCGAGCAGTATGTGCCCCTGGCTTAGAAGCCCGAGGACGGTCAGGCGGATTTCATTCCGCTTGCCGACGATAACCTGACTGACACTGTGGGTGATTCGTTCCGCAACATCCTGAACGAGGCTCACGTGCCGCTGGCGGCTGGCGTTGGCTTCCGGAGCAAGGCGACGCGTTTCCTGTGGGTAATCCGGCATACAACCTACTTTGAAAAGTAACGAACCTAGCGCTTCCAGATATTGTGTGCCACGCTATGCTCGATGCGACTGGCGCTTAACGGACTGCTACAGTATAGCAAAAAGCGTACGCTGTAACAGTCTGGATGTCGGCAGCTAACAAATGGCATGACAAAATGTCTGCCGGCGTCAAAATCTCAAGCCTGCGCCATTTGCTGAACAGGACGGCTCAGGTATAATACAGGCGAACGCGCGCCGCGCCGTGCGTAAGGATTTTACCCGCTTTAACCCTTGTGTCTTACAGCAAGCGACTGACCTTTCTGGCCGGGTAGGACACCGTGATGATGCAATCCGGTGGGTACGCGCCCGCCGGGAACGAGCGCCGTTTGCAGCCTGCGCGCCGCCGCGCCGTTGACTTCGTGAGAGGAGTTTTCTCGATGGCGAAATCGCGCACCGAACTGATGGTGGACCGCCTTCGCGATCTTCAGGCGACGACGCCGGAAATTGAAGCCTCCGCGGTCGTGAGCGTTGACGGGTTGATCATGGCCTCGTCGCTGCCCGCTGGCGTTGAAGAAGATCGCGTTTCCGCCATGTCTGCCGCCATGCTGTCGCTGGGCGAGCGCATTGCCAATGAACTGGGGCGCGGCGTGCTGGATCAGGTTTACATTAAAGGCGATGACGGTTATGTCATCCTGATGTCGGTCGGAGAGGAAGCGGTGCTGACGACCCTGGTGCGCGAGGGCGCGAAGCTCGGCCTGATTTTCCTGGATATGCGCCGTACCGCCGACGATCTCGAAAAGCTCGTCTAGCGCAACGCAGCGCAAAATTCGTCCGTCCCGGACTCAAGTCTGATAGTATTGTGCATAGGCAGGGCAGGCCGCCGGGCCGGTATATAGCCCTGCCATATCCCGTTTGTTGGCCAGGCGAGATGAGCGTGTAGTATGACCAATCCAAAGTACATTTTCTGCACCGGAGGCGTGGTGAGTTCGGTCGGCAAGGGCGTGACTGCGGCGGCCATTGGGCGCATTCTCAAGGCGCGCGGCCTCAAGGTTGCGATCCAGAAACTCGACCCCTATCTGAATGTCGATCCGGGTACGATGAGCCCCTACCAGCACGGTGAGGTTTTCGTCACCGCGGACGGCGCGGAAACCGATCTCGACCTCGGCCATTATGAGCGGTTTATCGACGAAAATCTCGACCGTACCTGCAATGTGACCGCCGGGCAGGTTTACAGCCACGTCATCGACAAGGAACGGCGCGGCGATTATCTGGGTGGCACGATACAGGTCATTCCCCATATCACCAACGAAATCAAACGGCGTATTGGTCTGGTCGGCAAGGAGAGCAACGCCGATGTGGTGATCGTCGAAGTTGGCGGCACGGTCGGCGATATCGAGAGCCTGCCGTTTCTGGAGGCCATCCGGCAAATGCGGGCCGCGCTGGGGCGTAACGACGCTATCACGGTGCATGTCACTTTCCTGCCGCACATTGGCGCAACCGGCGAGTTAAAGACCAAACCGACGCAGCACAGCGTCGCCGAACTGCGGAGTATCGGTATTCAGCCGCAGGTCATCATCGCCCGAACCGATTATCCGGTCAGCAAGGAAGTCACCGACAAGATCGCGCTGTTCTGCGACGTCGATGAACAGGCCGTCATCGCGCTGGAAACGACGGATCTGTTATACGATGTGCCGCTGATGCTGGAAGACGCCGGACTGGGAGAATATCTGGTTCAGGTGCTGAAGCTCGATGCTGTGGCTCCCCAGCTTGACGACTGGCGGCAAATGGTGCGGCGGATGCGCGCTGCCAAGGAGGTCGTACGCATTGCCGTCGTCGGCAAGTACGTCGAACTGCACGACGCTTACATGAGCGTGAAAGAGGCGCTGTTTCACGCTGCCAGCGCCCGCGACCGCCGTCTGGAGATCGAATGGATTTATTCGGGCGACCTCGAAAAGGATCGTGGCTGGGATGTTCTGCGCACGGTTGATGGCATCGTCGTTCCGGGCGGGTTCGGCTATCGCGGCGTCGAGGGCAAGGTGCTGGCGGCGCGTTATGCCCGCGAGAATAACGTGCCTTATCTTGGCCTGTGTCTTGGCATGCAGGTCATGTGTATCGAATTTGCGCGCAACGTTCTCGGTCTGGAAGACGCCAATAGTTCGGAGTTTGATACCGCAGCCGAGCATCCGGTGATTGACCTGATGCACGAACAGCGCAGCGTTACGGAGTTGGGTGGAACGATGCGGCTCGGATTGTATCCGTGCCGCCTGCGCGAAGGCAGTGTCGCCGCGCGCGCCTACAACGGCATGGATGAAGTGCAGGAGCGCCATCGCCACCGCTTTGAGTTCAATAATGACTATCGCGCCGCGTTTGAGGCCGCGGGCATGGTTTTCAGCGGGTTAAGCCCGGATCACCTGCTGGTCGAAATTTCGGAAATTGCAGGGCATCCGTTCATGGTCGGCAGCCAGTTCCATCCCGAGTTTCAAAGCCGGCCCAATGCGCCGCATCCGTTGTTCACCGCGCTGATCGATGCGGCAAGCGAGTTTAACCGGACGAACGGCGCGCGCGCTGCGACCGGGGAAAGCGCTACGGGAACCGCCGAAGCAGAAAGCAACGCGTAACTGAGAAGGAACAGGACAATGTCCATCGAAAGCTATATCGAGGCAATGCCAAAGGCAGAGCTTCATGTTCATCTGGAGGGCGCTGTCAGCCCGGAAGAGCTGCTGCTGATCGCGGAACAGAATGAAGTCGCCGAGCAGATCAAACACTTCAATACCTGGGCGGCGCTGGTTCAGAAACCCGATTACGAGCGGCTGGATGATATCATCCGTGTGGCCTGTCAGTGGGTGCAGTTGCCTGAAGACCTGACGCGGATCGCCTATAACGTCGGCACGAACCTGTCGAAACAGAACGTTCGCTATGCCGAAGTCTCGGTCACACCGGCGCTGTATAGCGGGCTGTCACTGTCGCTGGAACAGTTCTTCGCGGCGCTGAACGATGGCCGCGAACGAGCCGAGCGGGCATGGGGCATTCGCATTGGCTGGGTGCTGACCTTGCCGCGCGACGAGCCGCGCCGTGGCGATGAATACGTGCGCTTTGCCACTTCTCCGGGCGGGCGCAGGGCCAATATCGTGGCGCTTGGGCTGGCGGGTACGGAAACCGCGCACCCGGTCGGGCAATTTGAGCGCACCTTCGTGACTGCCGAGAAAAAAGGGCTGCCGCGCGTTGTGCATGCCGGTGAGATACTTGGCGCGGAAGGCGTGCTGGCGGCGCTTCAAACGTTGTCTCCCAACCGCGTGGTCGATGGCTGGGGCATCAGCGAATCCAAAGAAGTGCGCGATTTGATGCACGAGAAGTCTGTCTCGCTTGATGTGTCGATGATCGCCGCGTTACGGCGGAACAGAATCGCCGACTATCAGGCGTATCCATTGCGCCAACTGTACGACGATGGTGTTGTCATCACATTGGGCGCGGATATGCCTGAGCTTTTCCAGACGACGCTCAACGAGCAGTACACAATCGTCGTGCGTGACCTCGGGTTCGATCTGGAGGAACTGGAGGAGATCGCGCTCAACGCGGTGCGCGTCAGCGCGTTGCCTGAAGATGAGCGCGAGACGTTGCTCGGCGAATTTCGCCAGACTTACGACGCTCTGCGCGCCGAACACATCGAGGCGCAGACCGAATAGACCTACGTCGCGTGGCGATAGCGCGCCCAGGACAGAAAAACGGGAATCAAAAAGCGCCGGCAAACTGCCGGCGCTTTTGTTATTCAGAGGATTAGACCTCGGTGAAGTCGCCTTCGACCACGTCATCGGGCTGTGCCTTGCCGTCGCCGGGCTGGCTGCTGCCACCACTCGCCGCGCTGGTGTCGGTCGCGTACATCTGCTGCGACAGCGCGTAGGTGGCGTTCTGCAGATTTTGAATTGCCGAGCGAATGGCGTTGATATCCTCGCCTTCCGCCGCGCGCTTCACGGCCTGAATCTGGCTCTCGATGGTCGCGCGGTCGTTGGCGGGAACTTTATCGCCCAGTTCGCGCAGGGCCTTTTCGGCCTGATAGACGAGGCTGTCGGCTTCGTTACGCGCCTGTGCGAGCTGGCGTCGTCGTTCGTCCTCGTTGCGGTGCTGTTCCGCCTCCTGGATCATGCGCTTCACTTCAGCCTCGGACAGATTCGTCGACGCAGTGACGGTGATCTTCTGCGCCTTGCCGGTCGCCTTGTCGGTCGCTGTCACGTTCAGGATACCGTTTGCGTCGATGTCGAACTTGACTTCGATCTGCGGCACGCCGCGCGGCGCGGGCGCGATCCCCTCAAGGCGGAAGTGACCCAGCGTCATGTTGTCCGCGGCCATCGGGCGTTCGCCCTGCAGGACGTGAATGTCCACAGCCGTCTGGTTATCTTCGGCAGTCGAGAAAATCTCGCTCTTCGTCACCGGGATGGTGGTGTTACGCTCGATGAGCTTCGTCATCACGCCACCCAGGGTTTCGACGCCCAGGCTTAGCGGCGTCACGTCGAGCAACAGCACGTCCTTGACGTCGCCTGCGAGTACACCAGCCTGAATGGCCGCGCCAATCGCCACGACTTCGTCGGGGTTCACGCTCTTGTTCGGCGTCTTGCCCAGCATCTCCTGGATCAGATCCTGAACCATCGGCATACGGGTGGAACCGCCGACCAGCACAACTTCGTCGATCTGCGTATGCTCAAGCCCGGCGTCGGCAAGCGCCTGCTTCACCGGACCGCGCAGCCGTTCCATCAGATGACGGCTCAACTGCTCGAACTTCGCGCGGCTGAGCGACGTGACCAGATGCTTCGGGCCGGTCGCGTCAGCCGTGATGAACGGCAGATTGATGTCCGTCTGCACCGTGTTCGACAGCTCGATCTTGGCCTTTTCAGCTGCTTCCTTCAGACGCTGGAGCGCCTGCCGGTCGTTGCGCAGGTCAATGCCCTGATCCCGCTTGAATTCTTCGGCCAGCCAGTCGACGATCACCTGATCCCAGTCATCGCCGCCGAGATGCGTGTCGCCGCTTGTGGCCTTCACTTCGACCACGCCGTCGCCGACTTCAAGGATGGACACGTCGAAAGTGCCGCCACCCAGGTCGAAGACCAGAATGGTTTCGTTGCCTTTTTTGTCCAGACCATAGGCCAGCGACGCAGCGGTCGGCTCGTTGATGATCCGCAGCACTTCAAGCCCGGCGATCCGACCGGCATCCTTGGTGGCCTGGCGCTGGCTGTCGTTGAAGTAGGCCGGAACGGTGATGACAGCCTGAGTGACCGGTTCGCCCAGATACGCTTCAGCAGCGTTCTTGAGCTTCGTCAGGATCATCGCGCTGATTTCCTGAGGCGTATATGTTCTGCCGTTGACCGGAATCTTCACGCGAACGTCATTGACAGGGCCGGCTTCAACAGCGTAGGGCAGGTTCTTGGCTTCGGCGGCAACTTCATTGAAGTTCTTGCCCATAAAGCGCTTGATCGAGAAAACGGTGTTTTCCGGATTAATTACCGCCTGGCGCTTGGCCGCCTGACCCACCAGCCGCTCGCCGTTTTTGGTAAAAGCGACGACCGACGGTGTCGTGCGGCTGCCTTCTTCATTGGTTATGACCACCGGATCGCCGCCTTCGAGGACAGCCACAACCGAGTTGGTTGTACCGAGGTCGATGCCAACGATTTTCGCCATCTTTAACCTCGCTTACACTCACATTCCAAGTATTACTCTTGAAGTTTAGACATAGCATCTCAGATGCATGTAGGAGTAATATATGAGGCTTGTAAGATTTAGAGGGACGAAGACGCATGAATCGGCGATCCATGCGTCCTTATGCTGGCTGAACTCGGTTATTCCGCTTCTTGCTGGCGGCGAAAGTCGACGAAACGATAGCCGACGCCGCGCTCTGTGAGGATGTATTTCGGGTTCGACGGGTCTTCTTCGATTTTTTCACGCAGATAATTGACATACAGCCGGACGTAATGCGCTTCGTCCGGGCTTTATACGCCCACACCTTGCGTAAATAATAACGAGAAGAAAACGACGCACCGTCGTTTTCTATCAAATAATTG
>QGUR01000034.1 GCA_003242205.1 Chloroflexota bacterium
GTCGTGACGCCGCCGTGTCCCGGCAGCACACGTGTGTCGTCTGGCAGTGTCAGCAGTTGCTCATCAATCGACCGCATCAGCAGATCGAGGTCCCCGCCGGGCAGGTCGGTCCGGCCAATGCTTCCCGCGAACAGCGCGTCGCCGCTGAACACGAGCTTCTGCTGCGGCATATAAAAGCTGACATGCCCCGGCGCGTGGCCGGGTGTAAAGCGCGTTTCCAGATGGATAGCGCCGATGTCGATGCTTTCCGGTTCGCTTGTCAGCAGGCGATCCGGCTCGGCAGGGCGTGGGAGCAGACGGCCCAGGAACATCATGCCCATCTGCGGCACATTCTTCAGCAGCGGAATGCTGTCTTCGTGAACGATGAACGGCGCGCCGGTCGCCTGTTTCAGCGGCTTGCTTGCCAGCACATGGTCGAAATGCGCGTGCGTTGCGAGGATCAGGCTGATCGTCCAGCCCGCTTCCCGTGTCGTCGCCAGAATCTGATCGGCGTCGTCCACCGGGTCGATGACGACCGCCTGACCGGTTTCCGTGTCGCCGACCAGATAGCAGTTGGTTTCGATCGGGCCAAGCGTCAGGACGCGGATGTCGACTGTCATGCGGCGGCCTCGACCAGCGGGCGTCGCCGCAGCACGAGCGCCAGCAGCGTACGCAGTTCATCCATGCGAAGGAGCAGGGCGGTTCCCAGAAATACCAGCCCGCCGAGCGTGACCTGAACGCCGATCTGGGCCACCGTGAAGATGAAGCCGCGGTTGTCCCACCCGAGCATCGTCCACACCGCGCCGACCACGACGACGACCAGACCCATCGCGAGGCTCGCCGCCAGCGTTTTGAGCGTCGTCTGGGCCATTGCGTTTTCATTGAGCCCGTGCCAGCGGCGGCGCAGGATGACCATCAGGAGCACGACCTCGAAGGCGACGCCGAGCGTGTTGGCTAGCGCCAGCGCGCCGACATTGCCGGATGTTGCCTTCAGACCGAGCACACCAAACGTGCCTGCCAGCAGATTGAAGATGGCATGGCGTTCAACGGTCAGCACATTGCTGGCGACGACGGCAACCACCAGATTGACGAGGAAGCCGCCAATAGCGGCAACCAGCGGCGTGAACGTGTCCTTGTCGGCATAAAAGCTGCGGGCGATGACTTCAAGCACCGAGTGCACGACGATGCCCAGAGCGAAAAACTGGAGCGTGCTGTAAACCAGATCGGAAGCCGATGCGTCGAACGCGCCGCGTTCGAGCAGGCTGATCATCGGTCTGCCGATCAGGATCAGGCCGATGGCCGATGGAATCGTGCTGATCAGGATGAACCGCACGGCTCCGGACATGGCATCGCGCTTGCCGCTGACATCGCCCAGCGAACTGAGCGCTGAAAGCGTCGGGAAAATGACGATGCCCATCGCCGTGCCGATCAATGTCTCCGGGATTTGCATCAGCCGCCAGCCCCAGTCGAAAGCGCTGGCAGCGCCCGTGCCGAGGCGTGACAGGATGTTGGTTGTGATGATGGTGAGCAGGCTGACGACGCCCAGATCGGCAATACGGGGGATCATCAGCCGGATGATACGCCGCAGTTCCGGGTCGTTCCAGCCCAGTCGCGGCGTCCAGCGCAGCCGCACTTTGAACATGCCCGGAATCTGAATGCCGAGGTGCATGGCCGCGCCGATCACCGCGCCGACCGCGATGCCGTGTACGCCCATGCGCGGGATCAGCACCAGCACGCCGAACAGAATGCCCACGTCGAACATGATCGGGGCCAGCGCAGGCAGCAGGAACAGATTGTGACTCTGCAGGATGCCCATCCAAATGCCGCTCACCGAGAAAATGAGCGTGCTGACGAGCAGAATCCGCATCATCGTGACCGTCTGCTCTTGCGAGGCGAGGTCAAATCCCGGCGCGACGACGTTGGCGATGAGCCACGGCGCGGTGATAAAAGCAATGGCGCTGACCACCAGCGTGACCATAAAGACCGTGTTGATCACGTAGCTGGCGGTGCGCCAGGCCGCGTCACGTTGATCGCGGGCCAGCAGGCCGGTGAAAACCGGGATAAACGCGAACGCAAGCGCGCCGCCCGCGATCAGGTTGAAGATTTGCTCCGGAACCTTGTTGGCGGTCACAAAGGCGTCATAGTCGGCGCTGACGCCAAAGGCGCGGGCGATGACAAACGTCTGAAGCAGGCTGATGGCCTTGGCCGCCGCGAACGACAGCATGACGATGATCGTGGAGCGTGCGAGATTCGGGGTGCGTCCCGGTGTTGGTTCTACAGCCACAATCGCATCCTCAGGCGGTTAGCTCGTCAAGCGCGGCCTGCGCGGCGACGAATCGCGGGTTGTGCCCCAGCGCGCGGTTGAAGGCCTGCCGGGCGAGGTCGGTCTGGCCCTGCGCGGCGTAAACCATCCCCTGCCAGTAGTGCGTCTCTTCGACGTAAGTGCCGCCATTGTTCAGGTTGACATTGACCAGCGCCATGACGTCATCGTAGCGCCCGACGTTGTAATAGGCTTCATATGGCCCGAACTGATACCACAACATGCGGAAGTGCAGGCCGATTTGGCTCGCCTGATCAAAGGCCGCTGCCGCTTCCTCATACCGGCCCAGCTTGACCAGCGATGTGCCCATATTGAACCATGCGTACTGGTTGCGCGGGTTGGCGCGGGCTTCCTGTTGCGCGACTTCGAGGGCGAGTTCCGCCGAACGGGCGACATCGGCGCGTTCGCCCAGAATCCGCACGACTTCACGCTCGCGGTCGGGATGGTAAATGACGATGAAGGTGCGGTTAAACGCCTGCCAGTCGCGGTCAAATTCCATATACGGCACGGCCAGACCGGCGCCGTTCTCGCCAGTGCCGAGATAGCTGTCGTAGATGTAGAACTGCTGCAGGTTGTCGTCGTAGCCGACGACTGTGCGGTAGTGGCCGATCCAGTCGTAGCCCTCAGGCGCATAGCCCGTTTCGATGATGACCGGGAACTCGGCGGCGATAAACTGTTTGATCAGGTCCATGTCGCCGCCCATGCGCGTGACGGCGCGCACGTTCGTCTGCTCATTGACAAAGGCCACCATTTCCGCCGGGTTCACGTTCTTGTCTTCACGGTCTGGTTTGAGGAAACTGGCGGCGTATTCCTGATCTTCCTGCCAGCTATAGAAGCTGAGCGCCATGGTGATGTTCGCCGGGCCGCAGTTATTCCATGTCTGCTGGACATGCCGGATGCCGAACAGGCGGTGTTCGCGCGGGATGCTGATGGCAGCGGTTTCCTGCGCGGCGGGCGCGGCGTCCGGAGCAGCCTGGGCGATGCTTGCGCCGGTCAGACGCGCCAGCGTGAGCATTGCCGCTTCCAGCGGTTCGTCGGTCGCGTCGGGGGCTTCTTCATCCGGTTCAACGGTTCCGCCGACCAGCGGAGCGTTCAACAGGTCTTCGGGCGAGATGCCGCCCGAACCGGGGCTGATGGCGGTTGGAATGGTGGCGTTGGGATCGGTGCGGGCCACGAAAGCGCTCATGAACGGGGCGATGTCGATGATCCGCTGCTGTTGCCCCGGGCGCAGGACATTTCTAAACACGTAGATTCCGGCGAAGCCGCCTATGATCGCGAGGAGGAATAAGCCGATGACGAGCCAGAGTAAGAAGCGCGGCGTTCCGCCCGCGGATTGCGGACGATCCGGAGTGTTGCGCCTCATGTCCTCTTGTCTACTCATGGATATCATACTCTCCAACCCAAAATGCAACGCGATATTGTACACGGTTCCTGGAAAATGTATCCCCCCGACGTGGAAGCGCTACTTTACCCATTGAAGCTCGAACGATGTCGTGCGCTTGCCCTGTGTTTGTCCGACGCCGCATTATATCACGCCGGATTCCTGACTGGTTGACGGCTGGGGCCGCTGCTACAATGAGCCAGTTTGCGTAAGCGAGGCACATGGAGCGCCAATGCAGAAGTATCGCAATCGCATCATCGCCGGGTTCGCCATAGCGTTCGCCATCTATGCCGGCCTGCTGCTGTTTACCAATACGGAAGCGTTGATCGCGCAGCTTCGCAGCTATCCATGGGCGTTGTTGTTCCCGGTAATCGCGCTAAAGCTCGTCTCATGGGTCTTTCGTTTTGCCGAATGGCACTACTATTTGGGCGTGATCGGCGCGCGGGAGCGAATCAGTCTGTTGGATAGCGCGGTAATTTATCTCGCCGGATTTACTATGGCGGTATCGCCGGGGAAGATCGCCGAGGTCCTCAAGGCGGTCGTGCTGAAAGTGCGGACCGGCGTGCCGGTCGCCGTCAGTGCCCCGGTTGTCATTGCCGAGCGCGTGGTCGATGGCATTGCCGTGCTTATTCTGATGTTCGTCGCGCTGGCGCTGGCGGGCGACGCGATTGATCTTGGGCCATACCGGTCGCTGATCTGGCTTTCGGTGTTTCTGCTGGCTGCCGGTCTGATCGCGGTGCAAATCCGGCCGTTGGCCTATGCCGTGCTCGGTGTGTTGAAGCGCCTGCCTGTTATCCGCCGCTTTCACGCGCCGCTGGTCGATTTTTACGAGAGTAGCTACGAAATCTTCAAGCTGAAACACGTCATCCCGACCACACTGATGGGCGTCGTGGCGTATTTTGCCGATGCCGTTGGCTTCACGCTCATCCTGTCCGGCTTTGGCCTCGAAATCACCTGGACGCTGTTTTTGCAGGCGACGTTCATCGCCGGTTTTTCGGCGGTCATCGGCGCATTGAGCGGCGTGCCGAACGGCGCGGGCGTGACGGAAATCAGCGGCAGCGCCATGATTATGGCGATTATCGCGCCGCACAACCCGGCTATGACGGAAACGGCGGCGATTGCCGCCGCGGTGATCGAAGGCTTCTTCCACAAATGGTTCCGCGTGTTCGTCGGCATGGTCGTGGCGCTGGTATTCCGCGACCGCCTGTTTTCACCCGCCACGGCGCAGGCGATTGCCGAAATGGAGGCGATGCGCGCGCCGGCGACGCGGCACGTACAGCTTGGCGAGGGCCGGCCATGAACGATCGGATCAATATCGAACTGCATAGCCATACGCTCTGGTCGAAGGACTGCCTGACGCAGTTCAAGACGATTCTGCGCCTGTGCGACCAGCGCGGCATAGATCGCATCGCCATCACCGACCACAACACTGCCGAAGGCGCGCTTGAGTTGCAACGGCTTGCGCCGGAGCGCGTCATCGTTGGCGAAGAGATCATGACGACGCAGGGAGAGCTGCTGGCCTATTTCGTCCGAGAGACTGTGCCGCCCGGCCTGACGCCGCTGGAGACGATCAAACGGCTGCGCGATCAGGGGGCGGCGATCAGCGTCTCCCACCCGTTTGACCGGTTTCGTAAGGGCGCGTGGGAAGAAGCCGACCTGCTGCGGATTATCGAACACGTCGACGCCATCGAGGTTTTCAATGCGCGCTGCATGTTCCCACAGGACAACGCCAAGGCGCTGGCGTTCGCGCGCAGGCACGGCCTGCGCGGTACGGTCGGCTCGGACGCGCATACCAGCCCGGAATATGGCCGGGCGCTGACGCGGCTGAAGCCATTTACAGACGCAGAGAGCTTTATCGCGGCGCTGGATGACGCCGAATACGTGCAGCGGTTAAGCTCGGTGATGGTCCACGTCGGCAGCAAGGCGGCGAAGTGGGCGAAGAAACTCGGCCTTCGCCCACGGCTCTGGGCTGGTGGTTAGCCCGCAGGTTCCATCCTCATCCCTTGCCTATAGGCTTTATCAGGGGCGGGACTGCTCTCGCTTCTAAAATACGTATCCCAGCGTTTGCAGGAACGCCTCGATTTCCGCGTTTTCCGCCTGCGGGTTGTCGTTCAGGAAGGCATGGAGCGCGTTAAAGTCGCTGACCGCGATCAGATTGAAATAGCGCTCGAAGCGCATGACGCGATCCGCCTCTTCCTGAGTGACGGAGGGCGCGATGCTGATCGGGCGCTCAAGCCGGTCTACGGGCAGCGGGGCGAGGAAAACCTCGTCATAAGGCTCGAAATCGCTGGGCGGGCTTTCAGGTTCCAGATTTTCATTCAGCGGAATGCGAATGCGACCGCCGGCCACCGCCGGACGGGAAACGCCCTGTGCCGCTGCGCGCGCCGCGCCTTCCAGCACGCTGAGGATCATGTCGCCGTCAGGCTGCGCCCGGAAGAACAGCGTTGAGCCGAAAGCTACCTCGACCTGATTGATCGCAAGGGTGACCGTGCCGACGCCTTCCGGCGTCTGAACGAGGATGCCATCGGGTGGGGCTTCGGCGCATTCCGGTTCAGAGATGCCGGTGCGGAGGTAAAACGACTGCATCGGGCCATAGCGTGGCGCGCCCGGTTCGATCACGGGGAGGGCGGTCAGGTCTGTGCCAGCGCGCAGGCGGCTGGCAGGTAACCACCCGCTGCTGTCCGGGCTGTCGGGGAGTTCGACCAGCACCCAGTCCGCGTTCTGCGTTCGCCCAACGGCTACCAGTTCCTGCTCGTCCTGTATGCGGCCTACGACGGCGCTGGTTTCATCGGGGCTGATATAAACGTCCGCCGGTATGCCGCCGGTTGTCGTTGTGACGTTCAGTTCCGTTTCCTGAGCAACGGCGTTCGTGATTTCGGTGTTGCCGAAAACGAGAAAGTTGACGTTCTGTCCCGGCAGCGTGTCGGGCAGGTTGGCCTGCAAGCGCATCAGCGCCACCCCCCATATCCCGGCGCTTACGTCGAGCGGGCTAAGCCGCAGGGTTCGCAATGCCGTCACGCTGATGATATCGCCGGTCTGGGCGAAGCTCACATTTCCCGCGTTCGGGGCCAGTTCGGCGTTGACGGAGAGATGTCCGTAGCAGGCTTCATTACGCCCGGTCGCCGCGCAGGCAGCTTCGCTCGCGCTGAGCGCGGCCTCGACCAGGGCCGGGCAGGAATTTTCCTGCGCGCTCGACGGAAAAACCGGCGCGCAGGTCAGAACGAGGATCGTTAGTGCCGGAATCAGTCGTCGCATCATTTTCTCCGGTCATCCAGCTTGCCACCACAACCATCTTATCCTATGCAATTTTCCGAACGCTGAAGAATGCGATGTCTTACGCGCCGCTGTTTGCGGAAGCGGCCTGTAGCTGCCCGTGCGCGACGGCCAGCGCCGTGCCGCCGATGTCCGCCGCGAGGCCGGGGTCGGCGCTGTTTTCCAGCACGACCGCGATTGCGACGCCGCGCCGCGCGCTGATGGTGGTGAAGCCGATAAACCATGAGAGTGGGCCTTCACCGGCGTAAGCGAGGCTGGCATGGCCGCCGATGTCGATATTGGGCCGGCCCGCGTTCTGCGCCGCTCCATTGGCGACGGCGTAGCGCATCAGGTCTTGAAGCTGGCGGGCGGTATTCATGGTGGCAATTGGCGATGTTGGCCGGATGGCCTGCACCGGCTCCCAGACTGAAGCGCCGGGCGCGCGCGTTTCGAGCAGCATATAGGGCAGGGGCGCGTTGCCGTCGTTGACGATACCCGCCGCCAGCATCGCCATCTGGAGCGGCGATACCGTCAGGTCGTGCTGGCCGACCGCGGCGGCAATGACGTCGTCCCGGCCAATCACCAACGCTTCAGGCGTCGGCGTGGGGGCGGTAGCAGGCGCGGTGAATCCCGGCAGGGTTGGCTGGCGCGTCAGCCCGAAGGTTTCCAGCGTGGCGGCCAGCGTCGCCGGGCCGAGGGCTTCGCCAAGGACGGCAAAGGGGAACGGACAGGCAAAAGCATAGGACTCGCGTAGCGACAGCGCGATTTCCGGCAGCCGGACGGCGCAGCCTAGCTCAAGGTCGTCTATCTGAACCGGACGTGTTGCCGGCTGTAAAGGCACGTTGAGCGGCCGGTTATAGAGCAAGGCGGCTGCCATAAGCGGCGTTTGTAATGTGCCGCCCGGCTGGTAGCTGCCCTGCAGCGCGCGATTGAAAAACGGCTGGCTTTCGGCGCTGCGCAGGGTTTCCCAGTCGGCATCGAGCGTGTTCGGGTCAAATGTCGGCACGCTTGCCAGCGCCAGAATCTGGCCGGAGGGGACGTCCAGCATGACGACCGCGCCGGTTTGCCCTTTCATCGCTTCGGCAATGACGGTCTGGAGTTCAAGGTCGAGCGATACGCGAATGTCGGAACCTTCCTGCGGCCGGTGCAGCAGGCTGTTGACCAGCGTTTCGCCGAAGTCGCGTGTCACGGTGTCGCCGCGCAGAATGCTGTCGTAAGCAGCTTCCGCGCCGCCGACGCCATAGCGCAGACTGTAATATCCAAGGGCGCTGGCGGTTGCCGGGTAGAGGTAATTGCGCCTGACCGCGCCGTCGTTTTCCACGACTGTCTCGACCAGCACTTCGCCATTGCGGTCGTAAATCGCGCCGCGACGGATGCGCGCTTCCGCCACCACCCGGCGCGGGTTGTCATCGCGGCCCAGAATCGTATCCGGGCCGACGACCGCCCAGTAGGCTGCCGCGCCGGCGACGATGAAAAGCGAAACGATAAACGCCGCCAGTAGCCGGGTGATCTCGCGCGTGAACTGCATCAGGCCGCCTCTGAAACCGAGATGCGGATCAGCAGGCCGACGAGGACAAAATTCGTGACCAGCGAAGAACCGCCATAGCTTAGAAACGGCAGCGTGACGCCCGTGAGCGGCACGAGCTTGAGCACGCCACCCATGATGAGCAGGCTTTGAGTCGCCAGAATCGCGCTCAGCCCGACTGCAAGCAGCGCGTTGAATGGCCGGCCACGCTGGAACAGAGCCAGCTTCAGGCCGCGCGTGACCAGCACGGCGATACAGGCAATCAGCGTGATGACGCCCAGCAATCCCCATTCTTCAGCGATGGCGGCGAACGCGAAATCGGAGTGAACGACCGGGATGAAGGTCGGCAGCCCCTGACCGATGCCCTGACCGAACGGGCCTCCGGCGGCGAACGCCATCAGGCTTTGCACGATCTGGTAGGCGCGTCCACCGGCCTCCGGCCATGGATGCAGCCAGACATCGACGCGCAGCCGCACGACATCGAAAGCGAAGTAGCCGACCAGCCCCGCGAAGACGATCAGCGCCGCGCCGCTCAAAACGATCAGGGCCGAGCCGCTGGCGACATAGAGCAGTATGGTGAAGACCGCGAAGAACAGGATCGCCGCGCCAAGGTCGCGCTGCCACACCAGAAATACGATAGACAGGCTCCACATCAGCAGGATCGGGCCGAAGACGCGCGGCGACATGGCGATGCGACGCAGGTGTGTATCGATGCCTTCCGCGCGCAGCGCCGGATATTGTTCGGCCAGATAGCTGGCGAGAAAGACGACCAGCACGATTTTCAGCGGTTCGGATGGTTGCAGATAAATATCGCCAAAGCGCAGCCAAAGCTCCGGCGCGGCGGGCAGCCCCGATGGGTTTTCGCCGAAGATAATCGTGCTTGCGAGCAGCGCCAGCCCGGCGACCAGCAGGGTATAGCGAAAGGAGCGCAACAGCCGCAGCGTCCTCGGCGTCAGCGCGACGAGCAGCAGCCCTGCGACGGCAATGACGAGCCACAACGTCTGGCGTTCGGCGAACGGCGCGGCCAGACGGTTAATCAGGACCAGCCCCCAGCCGCTGAGGAACATGGCCAGCGAAAACAGCAGGACATCCGGCTGGCGCAGCCGCGTCACAAGCAGCCGGCGGCCGATCAGCGCGCAGGTGGCCCATACCACCACGATCGCGATATCTCGCGGGCTGATGCCGCCGCGAACGAGCGCGAGCGCTGCCGTGTTGGTCAACAGGAAAATGCCGGCAATCGCCAGTATGAGCGCGTCCGGCGTCAGGCGAAAGCGCGTGTCCTGCGCGTTTTCCAGTGTCAATGCTTCGGCGGGCACGTCGTACCGGCTACTTTGCTGCTGCGAATAACCGGGCGGTGATTGGGCCAAGCCGCCGAAGCGCTTCCTGCGAGACATGGTCGCGGTCGGTCATCAGCGCGCCGTCAAGCCCGGTATGGGCAGGCCAGACGGCGGTTTCGTCAAGCGCCTCGACTGCTTCTGCCAGCGCTTGCTGAGCGATACGCAGGTTGCGCTGGAAGGTTTCGACGACCGCCGCCGTACTGACGGGTTCTTCGGTGCTGTGCCAGACATCGTAGTCGGTGACGTGCGCCATGGTGGCATAGGCGATTTCCGCCTCGCGCGCCAAAAATGCCTCCGGGCAGGAGGTCATGCCGATGATGTCACAGCCCCACCGGCGGTAAATTTCGCTTTCACCACGGGTGCTGAAGCGCGGCCCTTCGATGATGACAAGACTGCCGCCGCGATGCACCGTGCCGCCCGCCTTAGCGGCGCTGTCTGCCAGCAGTTCGCTCAGTTCGTTTGAGAACGGGTCGGCGACGCCCACATGCATGACCAACCCTTTGGTATCCTCAAAAAATGAGCGCCCGCGGTCGGCCTTGGTGAAATCAACCAGTTGATCGGGGATGACGATATGGCCGGGTGCATAGTCTTCACGCAGCGAGCCACAGGCGTTGACGGCCAGAATGAAACGCACGCCCAGCGACTTAAGCGCGTAAATATTGGCGCGGTATGGAACCTTCGATGGGGAATAGATATGGCCAACGCCGTGGCGGGGAAGAAATGCGACGCGCTTGCCGCGCAGCGTGCCAATCGTGATATCTGCGCTCGGCATGCCATAGGGCGTTTCGATCTTGTGCGTCGTGATGTCGTGGATTTCCGGCATCCGGTACAGCCCGGAACCGCCGATGACGCCAATCTGAACGGTTTCCGCCATCATTTCCTCGCCTTCATCAATTGCTTCCGGGGCAAGTTCCCGGCAACCATCATGACTCGATTTCCAACCGGAAGCGAAGCTTGCCAATGCCAATGATATCGCCATCGGTGACGACGACCGGCTGGTTGACGAGCACGCCGTTGAGCATTGTGCCGTTGCGGCTTTGCCGGTCTTCGAGCCACCACTGGCCGTTCCGCATGGTAACCACGGCGTGTTCGCCGCTGGCAAAACTGTCGTCGATGCGTATCGAGTTGGTTGGCGAGCGGCCAAGGCTGGTGATCGGCAGCAGCGGATAGACTTCGCCGGTTCGCGTCATGGTTCCGTTCACCTCGCGCAGAACGACGATACGCCCATACGTGCGCCGGCTGGCCTCAACCTCGCGAGCGGAAGCGCGAAATTCTCGCCACAGCAGGACGAAGAGTGCGCCAAGCAGGCCGAGCAGGAGCAGACCTGATAACAACCGCAACAGGAACAGCGCGATCTCTGTACTCACAAGCCTCGCCCTGGGTCCTTTACAGGTCTGAGATCAGGTTAATGCTCGTTTGCGACTCGCCAGCCGGGTCGTCTTCGAGGTAAACCAACTGCACTTTGCCCATCCGGATGACATCCCCGGTTTGCAGGGGATGCTCGCGGATGCGGACGTCATTGACATACGTGCCGGCCTGACTTTGCAGATCGAATAGCGTATAGCGACCGAAGCGCAGCCGTAGCTGAGCGTGCCGGCGGGAGACGAAAGCGTCGTCAAGCACGATATGGTTCTCGCGGCTGCGTCCGATGTTGATGACCGGCTCCTGAAGGAAAATCACCTGCTCGCCGTTGATGATCAACTGCGCGTTTTTGGGCAATTGCTCGGCATCCGGTGCCGGAAGCTCGATCCGCTCCATGACGGCAGTCGCATGGTCCAAACGGTTCTTGTGTTGCGGGTGGACGACGATCGTGCCCGGGCCAAGGCTGTCGTCGGTCAGCAGTTCGATATCGGGAACGGTATTCAGCCGGTAACCGGCGTCCGTCGCCAGTTCGACCATGTGCTGGCTGAGAATCTGGGCGAGCGCTGGCTGGCGTTTGAGCAGCCGCTGGCATACATCCGGGTTCATGCGAATGGTGTAATGGTCGGGGGCCAGCGGTCGCGGGTCGCCATTGTGGGCGACTTCTGCGCCCATTTCCATGGCTCGGGCAAGCTGCAATGCAATGTCCTGCGCGCGGACGGACTTGCTGAACATGTGGGCGAATGCGCCTTCGATCAGGCGCTCAAGGCTTGCCTCGAACCGTGCCAGACTTTGATCTTTCATGCGGGCATTATAGCCTAGCCTCTTTGGGGCGGCAAAGGCCGAAGAAGCCGCATCCCGCCCGTCTCCAAAACGCGCGTTCTGGAGACGGGCGGGGAAATAGCGTGCGGTTCTACAGACGTGGGATGAAGGCCGGCTCGCTCGGCACGACCTGAGTCCAGATCGAGTACGTTTCGACGACGTTGCCCTCGGACGTGCGCAGTTCGCGCAGATACTGTTTCAGCGCGTCGGCGCGGGCCTGGCGCAGGGCCGTTTCTGATAGTTCTACTTCACGGCGGCCACGCACCTGAATGATATGGTAGCCGAAGTCCGTCTGGACCGGCCCGAAAAATTCGCCGATTTCCGCTTCCCGAACGGCATTCGCAAACGGTTCGACGAAGGTGGACGCCGGCGTCCAGTCATATTCGCCGCCGTTAGCCGCGCTTCCGGTATCGGTCGACACGGCACGCGCGAGATCGGCGAACGATTCGCCGGCCTGTAGCGCGGCAAGCACATCCTGCGCTTCTTCTTCCGTCGCTACCAGAATGTGCCGGACGCTGACTTCCTGATCCATCGTATCAACCGTGTCGGCGGTTACGACTTCGGCAAGCGCTTGCCGAAGGGCCTGCATCTCGAAATAGGCGTCGATCGCTTCCTGACTCACGCCCGCGCTGCTACGCACGTTGGCGAAAACCTGCTCGACTCGCGTGTTATATTGCTCGGCGCGCTCCGTCGGGCTTAGCGTTGGCACGGGCGAAACCGTTGGGAGCGGCGTCAGCGTAGCGGTCGGTTCGGTTTCAGGTGTCGGCGTGGCGCTCGGTTCCGGTGACGGCGTAGGCGACACGAACGGTGTTGCGGTAGGGGTTGCCTCATCAGTCGCTTCGGCTGTGGCTTCGGGGCTGGCGACTTCATCAACCGATGGTGTGTACTCGAAGTATTCGTTTATCTGTTCCTGAATATCTTCTTCAGAAACGGTAATGCCCAGTTCTGCCGCCTTGGCGCGAACCAGGCGATCCTCGATCATATCGTTGAGCACGCGGTTGCCAAGCTGGTCCGAGACCTGAATTTCGCTCCACCAGTTCGCGAGCGGCGGCTGGCTCAGGCGAAGCTGGAGATACTGGTCCATGTTCACGCCAAACGCCTGCGCTTCGCGCACGACTTCGTACAGCCGCTCGTTGATCAGCGCGCGCTCCAGCCGGACGCGCTCCTGGAATTCGCGGACCGTAATCGTTTCGCCGTTGACCGATGCCACCGCCTGACCGGGGGTGACGAAAAACTCGATGGCGAAGGCGATACCCAGAATAACAATGACAATTGCGGCGGCGATGCCCGTGCCGAGCAGCACGTAACGCTGGATCATCGCCTCGCGCTCGGCGCGCGAACGGTACTCGCGCAATTGCTTGCCGCCACGAGGCGGCGTTGGCCCTTTTGCGGCGGCTGGCTGGTTGGCCGCTTCTTTTCCCGGAAGCCTGGAGGTCTGGCTTCGTTTCGTCATGCCTGGCTCCTGTACCATTAAAGAGGCATCGTTGTCACCAACCATGCCCCGACTGCAATTCTTTATCGGAAGAATGGGCGCGTCTACCGTGGCGCGCCCATTCCACAACAGGGGTTACTCAGTCGCTGATGATCTCGTAGGGCAGCAGCGCAAGGTGGCGCGCGCGCTTGATTTCACGCGCCAGTTCGCGCTGGCAGCGCGAGCAGTTGCCCGTCTGGCGGCGCGGCTTGATCTTGCCGGTTTCCGTCAGATAGCGGCGCAGCGTGTCCACATCCTTATAATCGAAGCATTTGCCGTCGGGGCAATAGACCTGCCGTCCGCGCCCGCGCGCGCCGGGGCGTTCGTCGCGGCGTTCACGACGCTCGCGTGGCTCACGGGCTTCGGGGGTTTCTTCACTACTCTGTGCGGTTTCTTCGGTTCCTTCGGGGTTTGTGGCCTCGATTTCCTGATCAGTCACAGGTTGTTCTCCTCAAAATTATGGTCGCGGCGGGCCGCTGGCGGCGCGGCTTTTGCCGGTTAGCGTCGTTCAGAAAGCGTAATCGCCGGTGTCGCCATCTTCGTCCATGTAGTCGATCTCGCCGTGATGCGGGCGGCGATCTCCCAACAGGATCATCTCGTTGGCGACCAGTTCGGTGCGAAAATGCTTTTTACCGGTTTCATCTTCCCACCCGCGTGTTTGCAGGCGGCCTTCGACATAAACCTGCTGGCCTTTGGTCAAATGCGCTTTGCAGATTTCAGCCAGGTTGCCCCAGGCGACGACGTTGAACCATTCGGTCTCTTCGCGCCGTTCGCCTTCTGCTGATGTCCACGTGCGGCTTGTGGCGACGCTGAAGCTGGTTACGGGACGTCCGCTCGGCGTATAGCGCATCTCCGGGTCGCGTCCGACGTGACCGATGATCATAACCTTGTTCAAACCGCGTCCCATCGCTTAACTCCCCGCATATCGTGACAAAAACGCCCGTTTGACCAAATGGCGCGCGGTCATTCGTCCTTGCGAACGACCAGGTAACGGAGTAGGTTCTGGTTCAGGTTCAGGTTGCGCTCCAGTTCGCCGAGATTGCGCGACTCGATCAGCGAGTCGTACAACACGTAGTAGCCTTCGCGCTGCTTTTTGATTTCGTAGGCCAGCTTACGGCGGCCCCAGCGGTCGATCTTCTGGACTTCGCCGCCATCTGCCTCAATCCAGCCGCGAATCTGGTCGATAGTATTGTTGATCGTGGCCTCGTCCAGATCCAGGCGCACGACAACGACGACCTCGTATGCTCTTTTCATCGGGGTGTATTCTTCTCCTTTCCCCGGGTTTGCCCTGCGGTTTGGCCGGACGCCTCCTGCAGAGCGGAAAGTCGACAAGTCGGGCTGAGGAAGCCCGACAAAAAAGTGTACTTGACGCTTGCGTGATTATCAACCGCTGGTTGCGGCTTCGGCGGAAACACGTTCAAGCGTAAGGCGGCTGCTTGCCAGCGCCAGCGCGACGACAACCCAGAAAAGCAGGATTGATCCCTGAAAGTCCATGCGGAATGAGTAATGGTCGGCGACGCCGTTGACCAGCGCGGTGAGCAGCGCCGCGTGGTAGCCCAGATGAATCGCCGCCAGTTGCGGATCGTTCCGTACATGCCGCCAGCTCGCCATGCCATAGGCAAAGACGCCGCCCATAGCCAACAGATACAGGCCAACGCCAACCAGCCCGATCTCATTCGCCATGATCAGGTACATGCTGGCGACATCGGTATAGAGGTTGATCGACGGCGTGCCGGTGAAGCCGACGCCGAACACGGGATACTGGCTGATGAGGCGCAGCGAGTCGATATATTCGCCGATACGCATTTGTGTCGCCAGATCGCCCGCCGTAAAGGCATCGACAAAACGCTCCACATAGCCCTGCGTCTGGGGCAGCGCCAGAATCAGCGCCGCCGCCAGCAGCATTAACAGCAGCAGCTTGCGATAGCGCACCAGAGCGATAAAAGTCAGGCCTGCGGCGAAAGCCAGCGCGGACGCCCGCGAGAAGGTCAGGATCAGCATCAACAGGACCACGCCAAGCACCAGCGCCGTCAGCCAGCGCGAGCGCAGCACCGGACGTTCGGCGACGAGTTGCGGCGCGATCATGGAAGCGGCCATCGCCAGCACGCCGCCAAAGGCGTTCGGGTCTATCCATGTGCCGATCGCCCGTTCCGCCAGAGCGGGATTGTCCTCAATGTAGCGGATGACGCCGCCGTTGGGATAGCCGATGCGTGCCAGCCGGACGAGCGTTCTTTCCGCCAGATCGTCGGGCATGACGTAGAGCGCCAGAGCGATGACGGCCTGCGCGCCCGCCACACACAGGATGACGAGTACCAGCCGCCGCAGCGCCTGCGGCTCGCGCAGCAAATCGACCAGCACGAACACCATGCTGATGCTTAGCAGCGATTCGGCGAACTGGCGCAGGGTGGTGGAAGTCGGCATGGCGAAGCGCAGGCCGAGCGCGAACGCCAGCACCAGCCAGGCCATATAGAGCAGGATCAGCGCGTGAACCGGCGTGACGCGAAAATTGCGCCGCTTGCCCGTCGCCCACTGGAGCGCGTACACGGTCAGAAACGCTGCCAGCGCCAGATCGAGCAGGGTGGGTGTGAAGCCGATTCGCACCGGGAACGTGCCGAACGGCAGTAGAAGGGTTACGGCAATGACGCCGTACAGCGCCGCGCGCACATCGGTGATGATATAGAGCGCCGCCAGGACGCCCAGCACGAGCGCAAACGGCACAAGCGGCCCGAACACCGCGATCATCAGGCCGATCACGCCGCCCGCGATGCCGAGCGCCAGCCCGATCAGCAGCGCGTAGGCGCGCCGGTCGAGTCCTGCAATCCAGTTTTGCAGCGCGTTTGGCGCTTCGATGACCGTGTTACGTTGGTTCATGTGCGTCTGTGCCAACTTATTCTCCAAAGCGGCGTGGGGCCTCAAGCGCGGTCGCGCCTGCGTTCAAAAGCATCAGAACGCGATTTTATGGGAGCGTCGTCCCGCCATGCCCGTTGGGTTTCCCCGTTCGCAACCGTGTTTTGGCATCGGGGAGCGCGGCGGGGGAGTTCATGCTCGCCGGCCAAACCGGCCCTGAACCGCGAATGCGAGCAGCATTATAACGCATGCCGCCCAGCCGGCTGCGCTGACCAGCGCGCCCGCGCGAAAGCTGAACGGGTCGTAGACCAGCGCAATTCGATGCTCTCCCGCCGGCACGGCGATGGCTGAGAGCGCGCCGTAGGCTCGCATTATCTCGACCGGCTCGCCGTTGAGCGTTGCCGCCCAGCCCGGATAGTAGGGATGCGCGAGGGAGAGGATGGCAGGCTCCGGCGTGCGGACGGCGATCTCGATCCGTTCCGGTTTGAAGGCCGTGACGGTTGCCTGCGTTTCTTCGGGCGCTTCGCCGGGTAGCGCTACCGGCGGGGCACTTTCGAGCACGGCAACCGCCCGCACATTGATGCCCGGATCGGCTGCAAGCGCCAGCGCTGCTTCCCGATCGTCCACCAGCGAGGCCTCATACAGCAGCGCAGCGAATGGTCGCGGGTCTTCAAGGCGATGCAGGTTGACGGGACCGTAGCGATCCTCGCCGCGTTCGACGATCGTGCTGGGGATGGGCAGTTCTTGCCAATCGCTGAAGACATAGCGAACGGCGAACAGTTCCCAGGCGCGGGGATTGATCTTTTCCGATTCGATCAGGCGGTATGGCCCGTCGAGAAACAGCGGGCTGATGCCGCGCATATCGAGCACGCCATACAGACTGCCAAAGTTGTCCGTCAGCCCGCGAAAGCCGTCGACGCGAAAAACGCCATCGCTGTCCTCAAGCACGGCGGCGACGAGGGGCGGGGGCGTCATGGAAAGCTGTGTTTCGGGAGGCACGGGATCATAGACTGCCTCGGCGTCCATGCCGACGGCGAACAATTCAAAGACCAGCACGGCGGCCAGCAGCCAGCGCGCCTGTGCGCGGGCGCGCGCCGACGTCAGATAGCTGATGACGGCAACGACCGCCGCCGCAACCGCCGTTGAGCGGACAACCGGCCCGACAATGTCATCATACTGCTGGCGCGCGCCGAGCCATGCGGCGACGACGAAGGCGGCGAAGATGAGGCAAATGGCGAACAACAGGCGTAAGATCGAGCGCAGTCTGGCCCCCGCGCTGGCGGGGCGGCTTTGCCAGTTTGCCAGCACGACTGCTCCCAGCGCCGCCAGAACCGCGAGGCTGTTCATCACCAGAACCGCAGCGCGTTCCTGCCCGCGAAAGTAGGCCGATCCGGGCAGGAGATTATAGAACAGGGGATAGATCGGGCTGTTGGCCCCCAGACTCCACAGCAGCGCGACCAGCGCCACCGTCGCCCAGAATGCGGTTTGTGGCTGCCGCTTCACCACCGCGATCAGCGCCAGCACAAGCCCGACAATGCCGGCATAGAGCGGCGAAAAGACGCTGACAATCTCCGGAAAGATGAACTGCACGATGTCCTGAAACGGGAAGCCATTACCTTTGGCGTCGTAGCTCATGCCGGCGCGGGCCGTGCGGGTGAGGTATTCCAGCCCCGGAAGCAGCAATACCGCGCTGAGCGCGAAAGCGACCGCCCCGAAGATGGCGACCATCAGCACGAACGACCGCCAGCCGACGCCGGCGCTGAAACAGCGATAGGCCGTGTAGGCTACCAGAAGCAGCGTCATGAAATAGCTGGTTTGCGGATGGCCTGCCAGCCACGACAGCCCAAGCGCCAGTCCGGTGACCAGCAGCCATGGCCAGCGCACGCGTTGTTCTCGTGTGGCTTCCAGTACGCCAAGCGCGCCGAGCGGCAGCCAGATGGCCGCTTCCAGCAGCGCAAGCTGGAGCAGCGGGTAGCCGGTTGTGAAGCCGCTGTAGCCCGCGATCACCGCCGCGATGAAGCCCGCAAAAACGCTGCCGGGTTGTCGCAGCGTCAGGCGGCGGGCAAAGGCGTACATCAACAGGCTGTGGCAAGGAACATAAAACGCCATCTCAATTTCGAGCGCGTGGTACGACCAGCCGCCTGCCAGCCGCGCCGCCGCGATCGTCAGAAGGCGCGGGGGATAGAAAACCGCCGCCTGCGTATCGGCGATGAACGGCAGCCCGCTGTTGTTATACGGGTTCCAGAGCGGGATTTCGCCTTCGGAAAGGCGCGCGTACTGATAGGCTCCGAAGGCGACGAACTGACCCGAAAAGTCGCCCTGTGCCAGCGACGCCTGATCGGCGGCGACCGGCGTGAACAGCCGCCAGAAGAACAACAGCCATAGTCCCACCAGGCCGAGGATCGCCAGCACGTCGCTGTGAAGATAGCGCTTCATGGTGTCGCCTCGCGCGGCAGCACGCGCACACGCGTCAGATAAATGTAGTCATCCGCCATACCGCCGTCAGCGGTGACGATCCGCAGGCGCGGGAATGAGCCGTCTTCGGCCTGACGGTACAGCCCGATTTCCAGTTCGTAGATGTCGGGCGGCGCGTCCTCGCGTATGACCAGTTCGTGTGTGTCCTCGACCAGTTGGCCCGGTTTCCAGCTCGAGGTCGGCGCGCTGCCCGATGCGGGCCAGGAGTCGGAACCGGCGTAAATGGTGAAAGTGCGCGGGTCGATGACGTGGGCGAAGACCGTGTAGTCCCGTTCGACCGGGCGCAGCGCCTGCCAGTAGAGTGTCAGCGTGGTGGTATCGCCGGCTCTCGGCGTCAGGTCGCTGAGTTCGTAGCCAACCAGCGCTATCTGGTGGTCGAAATTGACGTGAATGGGATTAGGAACGTCGAGCGCGCTGGCGGCCGGTTTCAGCTCGACCTCTCCAACGGTGAAAACTTCCCGGTCTTGGTCAAAGGTCAGGCGCTGTCCGGTCGGAAGATGATACCAACCGACGTTGACCGTGAGCGTATTCGGTGCGTAGGCGGTCGCCGGAACGCGTACCGCAATAGGGTTGCGCCACGCCCGGCCCGGTGCAAGGTCGCTGGTGGCCAGCACGCCGCCGCCGGGATAAACGTCGCGCTGGGCGATGATGACGCCTTCTCCGGTCGTCAGGTGGATGAACAGACTCCAGTCGCGGCTCAGGGTTTCTCGTACTGCCCAGACTGTTTCCAGATACACGTAGTCGCCGGGCTGCACGGCTGCGCTGGTCACGCTCGCCTCCAGCAGCGCAATCGCGCCGTTGCCGTCCGGTTCCGAGAAAACCGCCAGCGGCTCTCTCGCCGCGTATTGGTCGATATCGATTTGTTCGGGCGCGGCGTAGGCCGGCGCGATGACCGCGAACGGGGCCAGCGCCGAAACGATGAGAAACGCGCTACCGGCAAGGCCGGCGAGGACGGGTTGGAGGCGTCGCGGCAGCCACCAGAGCAGGCCGACTGCCATCCACAGGCAAATGGCTGACAGCGCGCCAAAGACAAGCCTTCCCTGCGAAGCGGGCGTTTCCGCCGTCCAGCGCAGGTAGGCGACGAACGTGATCAGCGGCCACGCGACGGCGATGGCGACTGCCATCCAGCGCTCAACCGGCCAACTGCGCCGGGCGGCATGGCGAATGAGGAACGCTACGGCGCTCAGAAGCGTCAGTCCGCCAAAAAGATTGAACGCCAGATATACGGCATCGGGCATCGGCACATTGACGCCGCCAAAGAAGCCCCAGAACGCCTGAGTGAAGCTGTGTCGTTCGGCCCACAGTTGTTCGGCGTTGGCCGGGATCAGCCGCCTGCCGACCGTATCGAGGAAGGCGTTCAGGCCGGTAGGATCGCCGTACAACTGCCAGTTGCGCCAGTACCACCAGCCCGCAATGACGATGGTAAGCGCGCCGGAAATCAGCCCGCCGATGACGAAGGGCCGCCAGTCGCGCAGGCGCAGGCTGATGACGAGCAGCGCCAGCGCGATGATCGGGATGAGAAAGCCGATGTTGAGCTTGGAGAGCAGGCCCGCGCCCGTAACGATGCCGAGCAGGGCATATTGTCTCCATCCCGGCGCAGCGCGCGCCTGCACCAGCCGCACGATCAGTAGCGTCAGCAGATTACCGAGCAGATTGGACAAATTATCGTTGTTGACCGAACCGCTGATGAACAGGAACATCGGCAGGAAGGCGTTGAGCGCCGCCGCTCCCAGCGCAACCAGCGGCCAGTCGGGAAAAATCGAGCGGGCGAGCAGGTAGGTGACGATGACTGTACCCAGCCCAAGCGCCACGGAGAAGAAGCGGGCGACATGCACCGCCAGCGTCGTGCCCGTCCACGGGAAGGCTTCGGCGTCGCTATGCACGATCATGTTCGCGTTGCGGTCGGGACGGACGACGCCGATGTCGGCATGGGGATTGATACGCCGGACCGCGCTCATGTCCGACGTGTCGATGCCGCCGGTCAGGATAGCGGCGAGCATGTAATAGAGCGGCGGCTGGCCGCCTTCCTGACGCCAGGGTTCATTCGGGTCAGGGCGGGGCAGACCAAGCCGGTTGTCGGCCACATACTTGACCATCGGATAGTGCCACTGCTCGTCGGACGCTTCGAAAATCGGCGTGACGACGCTGTAAACGCTACCGAGAATGACATAGGCCACAAGGATGACGTAGAGCCAGAAACGGTAACTCATCGACGGCGAATCTGCTCGAAAAAAGCTACGGTATCGCGGGCAATCCGCGACCAGTCGAATAACGGGCGAAGCGCTCTCGCTCCATGGCGCAGGCGCTCACGCAAATCCGGCGAATGATAAAGCCGGGAGAGCGCGTTTGCCAGCGCCGTTACGTTTCCGGGGGGAACCAGCAGCATGTTTTCGCCATCGACAAACGTAGGAACGGGTACGGCGGGTTCGGTCGTGACGATCGCGCAGCCATGCTCAATTGCCGCCATCAGTGTGCCGCGACGGTATGAAGCGCCGTCGAGAAACGGCAGCGCCGTCGCGTCGCTGGCCGCCAGAAACCCGGCAACC
>QGUR01000337.1 GCA_003242205.1 Chloroflexota bacterium
GTTCGACAACGGTTCGTCAAACAGCAGGATATCCTGCTCTTTCACCAGCGCCCGTCCAAGCGCGACGCGCTGCTGCTGGCCACCCGAAAGCTGGCCGGGGCGGCGGTCGAGCAGATGCCCGATGCCCATCGCATCGGCCACGCGCTGCACGCGGGCCTGCTGCTCTTTCTTCGGTATTTTCTTGAGTTTCAGCGGATAGGCGATGTTGTCGAACACCGTCATGTGCGGGTAGAGCGCGTAGCTCTGGAACACCATGCCGATATTGCGGTCTTTCGGCGCGACGTTGTTGACAACTTCATTGCCGAAGCGGATGACGCCGGTCGTCGGCTTGTAGATACCGGCGATCATCAGCAGCGTGGTTGTTTTGCCGCAGCCCGACGGCCCGAGAAAGGCGACGAATTCGCCTTCCCGAATGTCCAGATTCAGGCTGTCGACGCCGATGACCGAGCCAAATTTTTTGGTGAGATTTTCTACCGAAACGTCCATAAGTTTTATTCCTGCCGTAGCGGCTAGTTGCTACCCTTCATGCCGCCCGCGTAAATGTTGAGCAGATATTCCTGAGCAAAGACGAAGAAAATGAAGACCGGGATCAGTTGGAACAGGCCGACCGCCGCTACCATATTCCAGTTGACCGGCGCGGTGTCATCAATGAACTGCTTCAGGAACACCGAAAGCGTCACCGTGTTCGTGCCGATGCTGTAGGTACGCGGGATCAGGTAGGCGTTCCAGCCGGAAATGAAGGCGAAGATTCCCAGCGCCAGAATGCCGGGGCGAATCTGGGGCAAGATGATTTCCCAGAAGGTGCGCCACCGCGAAGCGCCGTCGATCAGCGCCGAACGCTCCATATCCCAGGAAATATTGTCGAAGAAGCCTTTCATCAGCCAGATGCCAAGCGGCAATTCGAACGCCACCATGACGAGCGCGATGCCGCCGGGGGTGTTATAGCCGAGTATCCCGCCCAGCACGGGTATTTTGCTGATGAAGTTGAGCACGAAGAAGATCGAGATCAGCAGCGTGACGGCGGGGAAGCCATGCAGGATCAGCGTGAACGACAGGAACGTGCGCCGGCCGGGGAAGTTCATACGCGACAGCGCGTATCCCGCCATCGACGACACGGTGAGCACCAGAACGGTCATGAAGATCGCTATGGCCAACGTGTTCAGCGTGATCGGCCATACGCTCTCAATCGACTCCATACGCTCGGTCAGGAACTTCCAGTTATCGAGCGTTAACCCACCGATGGGCTTCAGGCCCTCGGTGCGGTACGAGAAGGTAGCGATGATGAGCCATGTATAGCCGACGATCAGCGGCAGCAGCGAACCGATAATCAGCACATACGGCGTCAGCTTGCCGGGCCAGAAGATCGCCACGACGCTGAACGCAAGCGCGATGAAAAAGCCGGTGACGATGGCCTGTTCGTTAACCGTCTCGGCCAGCGTCACACGCACGGTTTGCTGGGATTCTTCACCATCGCGGATGAATCGCAGGCGAATAGGATCGCCTACGTTCGACTGGCTGATCAGACGGTTGAGGCCTTCGAGGTCGATTGGGTCGCGGCGAATGCCGGTGATCAGGTCACCGGGCTGAAAACCGGCGATGTCCGCCGCGCCGTCCGGCGTGACCGACTCTACCAGAATGCCGTCCGGCGTTTGCACCAGTTCCATTTCCAGCGACTGCGCGGGAGCAAAAGCGCCGAGGTTCAGCACCGATTGCGCCAGCGTGATGCCGCCGTAGAGAACCGCCGCCGCGACGACGGCGCTTGCCACCGCCGAAATCAGCGAGGTACGGACGAATTTCCGCACGGCGCTGCCAGCCGCGATGTAGGTCAGATAGGGGAGAAACGCCAGCAGGACGTCGGAAAGGACGCGCGTGAGATTTTCCTCAACACCCGTCGACGCAATCAGCGGACGCAGGACAAGACGCAGCAGCGCGACCAGAGCGGCCAGCGACAGGGCGACGATCACCCCGCTGCGTAGCGCGTTTGCCAGTGGGCGCAGGTCAAGGCGCGATTGCGGCTGTTCCAGCGCCGGAGAGGCTGTCGTCACACTCGTCATAACTACAGGTCCTCAATTTTGGGTTCGGCCACCAGTTCGTCGAAGCGGAAGACGCGCATGTAAATGACTGCCATCACGACGCCGATGGCAACCAGCACGAGGGCGAACGCCGAGCCGTACCCCCACTGCGCGTTGCCGAAATACGTCGAAAGCGCCCGGTGATAGGCCGTCAGCGCCCAGACTTCCGTACGATACAGGCCGGGACCGCCGTTTGTCAGAACAAGAATTTGCTCGAACGATGTCAGTAGCGAAAGCGTCTGGTAGGTGACTACGAACAGCAGCGGCCAGCGCAACAGCGGCAGAATGACATAGCGAATGCGCTGCATGGCCGTCGAGCCATCGACCAGCGAGGCGTTCATCAGGTCTTTCGGAATCGACTCGATGGCCGACGTGAAGATGATCATACCGAAGCTGGCCCCGATGAAGCCGTTGACCAGAATCACGACTATCCAGGGCATGTCGGTAATGTAGTTTGGCGTCGCCTGGCCCAGCATGCTGTTGAACTGGGCGATAATGCCAAACGGCGGTTCCGCGATCAGTCGTCGCCAGATCAGAATGTAGACGATGACGGGCGTGATGCGCGGCAGAATCCACAACGCGCGGAAAAACATCCCGGCGCGGCGGTTGATGTGCACCGTCAGCAACGAGATAACCAGTGCCAGCCCAACGTTAAACAGCGCCAGCGTAAACAGGACGTAAAAAACTGTATTGAAGAAAATCTTGCCCACGAACTGATCGCTCAGCAAGCGCTGGAAATTCGCCAGACCGACGAAATTCATGCGTGTGAGGTCAGTCGTGAAGTTCGAGTGAGCCAGGTCCGTCATGCTCAGAAAGACGATGAGCACGACGGGGATAAGGAAGAACAACAATACGAGCAGGCCCGCGGGGGCCATGAAGCCATATGCGATCAGGTGCCCGCGCGATCTTGCTCGCCGCCGCGGCGGAGCGCCTGCGGCAGATCTCGTCCGGGTAATGGGAGGGGAGGAAATCTCCCCTCCCACTTCTTTAAATTCTCCTGCCATCGCTAACGGATGATGACGTTGTCGCCCAGTTCGTTCTGAAGCTGAGTGACGACGGCTTCTACTGCTTCTTCCGGAGTCAGGTCGCCACTCTGGGAAGCCTGAATGCCGGTGTAGTAGGCTTCAGACCAGGTTCCCCAGTACGGGTTGTTGGGCAGCGCGGTTGTGTGGTCGAGCATGTAGTGCGCGCCACTGATCTGCGGGTTGTTGATGTATTCTTCCGACTCGAGCTGTGACTGCAAAATGCCGAGGTGGAAGCTGGCGATAGCATGGCGATTGTTGGCCTCAGGCGTCGTGACGGCGGCGATCAGCTTCAGCGCCACGTCCGGATGGGCGCTCTGGCTGCTGATCATGTAGACCAGCGGGTGCGTCAGCGTCAGCGCCTGGCCCGTTTCCATCGCGGGGATGAGCGTCAGGCCGATGTTCTCCATCAGGTAGTCGTTGCCGCCACGATCCGCGACGAAGTTCAGCGCCCAGTTCGGCCAGTTCCACGTGCCGCCAGAGGCAAACAGAACCTGTTCGGCGCTCGCCACACCCGGATGCCAGACGGTGTTGCCGTCCAGACCGAGCATGTCGGGACGGGTGACGCCCAGTTCGACCAGTCGCGCGAACAGTTCGTAGACCTTACGCGCGGCTTCCGTATCGAAGATCAGGACGCCGTCTTCGGTTTCGATCTCGCCGCCCATGCCGTAGTAGTAGTACAGGAAGTCGGGGCCGTTGGACGTGCGGTGCCAGTAGCCGTTGCCTTCCTCGACAACGCCTTCGTCAACCGCCTGCTTCGCGGTCTGGATCATGTCCTCGAAGGTGAATTCGCCGTTGAGGACGCGCTCCGGCAGCGACTCGATTTCCTCTTCGCTCCAGCCAAGGTCGGCCAGCAGCAGCTTGCTGTAGAAGATCGGACGGGCTTCGGCGTCCTGCGGAATGCCCCAGATCTGGCCCTTATACCGGACCGAATCCCACAGGGTCGGCACTAAGTCTTCAAATTCGGGATGCTGGTCGAGCTGGTCGTCGAGCGGAATGATCAGCCCGGCAGCAGCCCACGCGCCAATGTCTTCATGGCCGGAGAGGATGATGTCGGGCGGCGTGCCGGCTTCCGACGAAAGCACGAACTCGTTCTTGTAGTCGCCCCAGTCGATATTGTCCTGCAGCAGGGTCAGGTTCAGCTCGATGCCGAGTTCGGCTTCAACTTCTTCTTCGACTTCGGCGAAGTTGTTGCAGCGCCAGTCTTCTTCCGGAGGGCTGGACTTGCAGCGAATGGTGATGTTGACCGTCTCCTGTGCGCTAACGGCTACCGCGCCGATTACGCTCAGAAGGAGCGCGAGGAGAGCAACATATCTAACAAAACGGTTCATTGTGACCTTCCTTCGTGTAACAAACGGTTATTGTGATTAAAGGTGCGACTTTGATCGTCGCCATATTTCACGTTCTAGTATAAGGAACGGTCTGACATTTGCAAAATGTTTGGAGGTAATTTTGCTAAATTTCACCGACCCCTCCGTTTGGAAGCCCGCAGCTTTAGCTGTGGGGAGGAAAAACGGGGCGCGGAGCGCCAGTTGCATAGTTCGCACATTTGTGTTATCCTTTCATATATGAAGCTCATCGCACAGGTT
>QGUR01000035.1 GCA_003242205.1 Chloroflexota bacterium
ATTTTTTTAAGCGAAGGGCCTGTGCCCACCACAGCGCCACGTCAACCGGCTGGGCCAGCAGCGCGATAACCGGCTCGTCACTGGTCGATTGCGGCAGCGCCGCCAGCAACTGGTCGGGATAATAGACAAATCCGACTGCCGGCACGGCTCGCTCGCCGCCGACCAGTTCAATAAGCTCATCGTAGCGGCCGCCTCCGGCAACGTGGCGCTCTCCGGCAGCGTAAAGCTCGAAAACGATGCCGGTGTAATAGTCCCAGCTTCGTGCGAGGTCAGGCCGGATACGAACGCGCTCTGCCCGGATGCCGCATGTTGCCAGCAGATCCACGCTTTGACGCCACTCGCTCAGAAGGGTGCGGGCGCGGTCATCGTCGTCGGCGATAAAACGCTCGATGACGCCGAATGCTTCCTGTGGAGGCGCGTTGATTTCGCCCCAGGCCTCCAGAAAGTCGAGCGCTGCCTCGATCTGCTCGCGACTGGCGGCGCGCTGGCGCTTTTGCAGCAGCCGGCGCACGATGTCGTGCCGCGAGCGCCCGCCCATGGTGATGTTGCGCTGGGTAGCATCGAGCAATGCATCGAGCATTTGCTGGGTGTTTAGGGCTGCGGTGGTTTCATCGGCATGGCCACCTGATCTGTCGTCGGGTTCCTCGCTGCGCCGCAGCATCAGCCGTTCCATTTGTTCCAGAACGTATTGCCGGCCATGCTGCTTTAGCGCCGGAAGGTGATTGAGGAGAAAACGCTCGGCGCGGGAATCGAGCGCGAAGCGGCTCAGCAGTTGGCGCATCAGCCCCACGTGCCCGATATCCAGCCGCCAGTCCGTGCCTCCCTGCGCTTCGAGGCCGTCGATGGCCATGGCGATGACCTCGACTTCAGCCAGCGGGCCGGGGATGCCGATCATTTCTGCGCCGACGCTGATTCGCGGCGCCTGAAGGGTTTCGCTTCCGGAAGCTTCGAAGAAAATTGGGCCGCTGAACTGCCAGCGCACGACCTCCGTGCCGTCGCCAGACCGTTTCGCGTATTCCGCCGCCGCCGTTGCCGTGAATTCCGGGCGCAGGGCCAGCTGGCGTCCGTGGCGCTCAAACGTGAATAACTGCGAGATGATCCGGTCGCCCGCTTTCGTCAGAAACAGGTCCGCCGGTTGTACGATGGACGTTTCGACCAATTCGTAGCCATAGCGCGCCATCGTCCGGTGTAATGAATCGACAAGCAGGCGCAGACGGCGTTCAAGCTGGCTTGGGCGAAGTGCGGTGGATTGCACGCAGGGAAGCTCCATTGCGTTGTCTTTCGGGGCAGCGTCATCATGATAGCGTGGTTTTCGCTATTGACAATGCCAGATACGCGCAGGCTTCCGTCCGGCTCAGGCTTTCGTGTAGTCATAAACACACATGACACACGTACTACCTGATCGTCTGTAACCAACTGCATCGCACGCGCTTGAGCGCTATGTTGGTCATGTCAGCTTAACGGTATTCGCCGCTGCTGTAGACGTAGACCGCTGCGCCCTTGTCGTTGGGGATCGTGAAGTCGAACTCAGTCGATGACCACTGGTAAAGCCAGTGCGCGTCGGTGATTGATAGGTTCACACACCCGTGACTGTGCCGGTAGCCAAAACCATCATGCCAGTAGGTGCCATGTAGCCCGATCTGGTCATCGTAGTACATTGTCCATGGCACTTCTTCAAGGGAATAGAAGTCTTCCTGTCCTTCTGCGCCGCTCATGGGCGTGCGGTCATAACGCACATAGATGTTGAAGATGCCTTCATTGGTTGGCCATTCCGGCAGACCCGAAGATATGAGGGTTGCGAACACAGGGCGTGTGCCTTCGTAGGCCACGAGCACCTGCTCGTACAGGTCAACGCTGATCCACCGCTCGGTATCAACTTCCGCCGGGCGCTCGACCGGCATGACTTTGGCGATCAGCCGTTGCTCGACCCATTGATCCGGCCCAACCTGATACCAGGTCCAGCCATTGACCTCGACTTCGGTATAGAGATTGACCCGTGTGTAGCGGTGAAGCATCACGCCGCCTTCGGGTGGTTCGGCTCCGGGCGTCGGGCTGGGAACGACCGGCACGAGTATCCACGCCATCGGAAAGGGCAGCATTTCCGGCAGAAACACACCGGAAAAGCGTGATACGACAGCCGGGCTGAGAACTTCGGAGCGCACGTATTCGCCGGGATTGATGCGAGTCCAGCCACCTTCATCGCTGCCAGCCGTGACGAAATTGAAACCGGCATCGAGTGTGCGTACCAGATTGCCGTTTGGAGCGTCGAAGATTTCGACTGCGCCGTTCACACGCTGGTAGTTGCGGTCAAAAATCAGCGCGTCGTCTGGCTGAAGCTGGATTACCGCCGGCGCGGGATAAGCGGCGATGACTTCTGCGGGGACTGCGGCGACTTCAAGGCAGGCATCTTCTGGGGAGCACGTGTCTTGCGCGTTCAGGCTTATGGGCAGGGCGAGCAAGCAAAGTACAAATAAACTGGTGATGGCCAGACGCGGCATGGGTCAAATCTCCGTCCCCGTATTAACGTACTTATACCATAAGCGCGCGTTCCTGTGTGAACCATGCCGTCTGGCCCGCGTGTTCACAACGGTTAACATGCGCTTTCCGGCCGTTGCCCGGCCAGCCAATGTGCTGGTAAGTTGCCTGCGTGAAAAATGAACCTGGGTATACTTTAAATTATGTTGCCGCGCATGAGAGAAGGCATTTGCATAGCGCAGAGCGGTGACGAATTACGGAAAGGCATTCATGGTGCATAAAGGGAAATTTCTCTCACTACTGCTCGTCGTTTTCTTGATCGTTTCTGTTGCTGCGCCCGTAGCGGCGGTTGACGTTGGCCAGCAAGGCCAGTTTGCCATTCCGATCATGGTGGTCAACACCAGTTTTCTCAATGTTCGAACGGGGCCCGGCGCGCAGTACAGCGTGCTGACGACCGTTGTTGGCGGCACTCAACTGCCTGTGCTGGGCGTCGGAACCGATGGCGTCTGGTATCTGGTGGCGACCTCGGTTGGGAATGGTTGGGTCAACATTGATTACGTCATTCCTCGCGGCGATTTCCGCAACGTGCCATCAATTGATGTTTCTCGAATTTCAGCACCGGATGTCGTGGCCTATACGCCGCTGTCGATAGGCTTGCATCCCATCGCTGTAGCGGGGCAGGGGGGTGGCGTAGCCTCTTCAGGCACTGTCGAACGCTTCCGCGCCCAGATCAATGTCGAATCGGTCAATCTGCGTACAGCCCCACAGGATGAAGCGAGTGTGATCCGTGTCCTGTTCAAAGATGACGCGGTCGACTACGCAATTGTGGGGCGTGCCAACGATGAGCGTGGCGTCGAGTGGCTGGCGCTCCATGTCCCCGGAGTTGGTACGGGGTGGGTGGAAACCCCCAAGCTCCGCGTCCGGCTGTCGGCGCGCTACCGTGACGTGCTGACGGTAGTTGCCGATACCGTGAATCTTTATGCTGACCCCGGCGTGTCGTTGCTGAATGTCGAGCCACTGCGTCACGGCGATGAGGTGTTTCTGATCGACATCACACCCGATGGGCAATTTGTGCGGGTTGAACTCGCTACCGGAGAAGTCGGCTGGCTGCCATTCAGCGCTGTAGTGACTCGCGAGGGGACATCGACGGATGGTCTGGGCCCTGATGACGCCGGGCAGGGCGGTGGAAGCGTCGTTCCGGTGATTCCTGCGCCCGGCCCGCAACTGGAAGCGCCGCGCGTTATCGTAAATACCGGCAATCTGAACGTTCGCAGTGGTCCGGGCGCGCACTTCACCAGCGTGGCGGTGGTTCCCGGCGGCACCGAACTGACTGTTCTCGGCCTTGCATCCGATGATGTGTGGTATCTGGTTGCAGGGGACTTCGGACAGGGCTGGGTGAACCGCGAATACGTCATTTTCAGAGGCGTGTTCGACAATGTCCCGGTTATTCCATATGATGTGGCCGCATCTCAGGGGACGGTCGCTGCTCCGGTTGCGATTGTCTCCGCGCCGGTCACGCTTTACGCTGCGCCGGGTGTTGATTTTGCTCAGGTTGGTGTTCTGTATGGCCCGGCGGAAGTAACGTTGGTGGCGCGCAACGCTGATGCGACGTGGGTTCAGGTTATGACGCCTCAGGGTTATGGCTGGCTTATTGCCAATCAGGTCATTTTGCGCGGGGATCTTTCGCTGGTGCCCGTCGTAGTCTGACGGCGCGAACCGGCATTTCAACAGACAAACTCCCGTGGTGGCATCATACGCCCGCCCCGCGGGAGTTTTGCTGTCTTGTGGAGGACGTAACGGGCATTTCCCGGTATTATACGGGCGTGGATTCTGACGGCGCTGTAAGGCGCTCTCCGCTTGTAATTTCGATAGAGGAAATCAATGGAACAGCTGGCCAGTAATCTGATGGCACATGCCCGTGGGCTCGGAGTTGTTGATGACGATAGTGTGCCCACGTCATCACTTCGCAGCCTGAACACATCGCCGCTGCGCGTTGGCCTGTGGCCGCTCGTCAGCGATGAAGCGCCCGAAATCGCCATGGGATTGATGGCCGTTCTCGGTCTGTTGCTTGAGCGCTGGCCATTCATACTGGTATACAGGCTGTTTGTGCGCGCGGAGGGCGATCCGGCGGCCTATCGCTGGCAGCTGGCGGATTCGCAGTTCGATGTTGATGACTGGCAGCTCGACTATCTGGACGAAAATGTCGCTATCTGGGGCCGGCTGGTGGAGTCCGGCTCGACTCTGACACTGACGCTGAATGTGGAGAGCGATCTCAGCCCCGACGATGATGTGCAGACGCTGACGTATATCAGCCCCGACCTTGCTTCACTGGTCGAGCGGTTACCCGTCATTGCGGGTGAAATTGCGGCCATGCTCGACGCCGGGCCTGTAGGCCCGATCACAGTGGCTGCGGACGACGCTGGCATGCAGCCTGAGGCGCTGTCCGATCTGCTGCGCGCCATGTTCCACTGGGAACGCGATCTGTTGTTGCTGCTTTGGAATGCGCTGCCTGAAGACTTTGACGCCGAGACACGGGTGGCATCGCTGCGGGATATGGCGGCGACTGTGGGCGGGGACTTTGGTGGCTGGGCCTTTGTCTCACTGGCGAGGCGTGCGCTTCGGCCTGCGACTCGTCCAACGTATGAGTCTGCATTGGCTGGGCGGTGGGCGGACGTCATCGCGCAGTTTCAGGATAGCCCGGCTGCCGTGCTGCTGGCAGCTCAGGCGCGTTTTGGTGAGGGGCAGGAGGCGGAGGCCGTGCGCGATTTGCAACGCGCGGCGAGCCAATGGCCAGACCGCGTCGATCTGCGTCTCGGCCTTGCGGAACTGTATCGTCGCAGTGGAAACGCGCAGGAGATGATCGACACGCTCCAGCAGGCGATTGAGGATGACGTCACCAGCGCGTCGCTCTTTTTTATCTATGGCGGTCTGCTGGCGTCGTTGCGTCAGAGTGGGCTGGTCATCAACCGGTTTGCGTTGATTGATGCGCGTGACCGCCAGTTAGAGCGCATGGTTGAAGAAGCCGCCGCTGCTTATGAGGCCGGTCTGGAACTGGAGCCGCAGCGCGCGGACATGCTTCAGCGTCTGGTTTTGATGCTGGTGGATCTGGGCGATGAACGGCTGTGGCCCTCGTTTGAACGTCTGGTCGAGCTCGATAAAACGGGCGAACAGGTGCGAGGCGTTGTTGAATCCTTCACCTTGCTTGAGGACTTCGCCGAGGGCATTGATGTACTGGAGGCCGCGGTTGCGGCGCATCCTGATCGGGCCGATCTGCGCGTTAATCTGGCGATGGCGCTTCTGCTGGCCGATGAGCCCGATGCTGCTGGTGAGCAACTCGAACAGGCGCAGGAACTGACCGATGATTCCCCTCTTATGGCGGAAATCGAGCGGCTTTTCCTGGCTGTTGATGATCCTGAGTTTGAAATTCGGTTGGGTGAAATTACGGAGCTTGTGGAGGCGGGTAAGGGCTTGCCGCAGCGCGACATCGCCTATCTTGAAGATGCGATCGACAATGCGCCGCTCTTTCTTGCGCCGTATCTCCTGCTTGCGCGCGCATTTATCAATCAGAATCAGGCAGATCGCGCGCTTGAAGTGCTTCTGGATGCCCAGCAAAACCTGCCGGATGAACCAGAGGTGATCGAACTGCTCGCCCGGCTATTATGGGATTCGGGCGAGAAGGATCTGGCGCTGGATTATCTAAACAACGGGCTGGCTGTTCATCCGGATGATGTGCCATTGCTGGCGCTTGCTGGCCGTTATTTGTTCGAGCAGGAGCAGGACGCGGAAGCGCGTGCGCTGCTGGCGCGGGCGGAAAGCCTGAACCCAAGAAATCGGGTGCTGCGAGAAGTGCAGAGCTTCATCGCGCGTCAGCTTGACTGATGATCTGCGGTTGAATGGAAGCTGCATGTGTGTGCAGCTTCCGGGCGCTTCTGCCTGTCTTTTGTGTGAGTGTGCTGAGGTGGGGTAGGGAGATGGGGTTTTTCGGAAATTGCTGACGGATGGCTTGGCAACACGATTCCGGCGTTTGGCTGATCGGACGGCTGTGGTATGAGTGATCGGCGCTTGCCGTTGACGCTGTAGAACGGCTAATCGTCAAGGATGACAGGTTCTACCTGACCGGCTGAGAGGTCTGCCAGCGCGGCGGTGAAAGCCTTAACCGTATCCAGCTTAAAGCGTGCGATAACTGTCACGGTTTCGGTGAATGTCTGATCTTCAATAATGCCTTCGTGTGCCTCGATCAGTCGTTTGGCCTGCTCGTAAAGCCCGTACGGAAGTTCGATGCCGAGGAGACGGCGTTCAATCTTCAGTTCGCGTGGTGTGTTCTCCAGGCCTGCACGTGCTGAGTCCGAGTAGGCTCGAACGAGCCCGCCTGTTCCAAGTTTTGTGCCGCCGAAGTAGCGGGTGACGACTACGAGTACGTCGCCAAGCCCTGTGCCTCTCAGTACAGCCAGAACCGGGGGGCCGGCGGTTCCTGATGGTTCGCCGTCATCGCTCATGCCTTCGATGATGCTGTTTCCGTGACCAATCCGAAAGGCATAAACGTGATGTGTGGCATCCGGCATTTCTGCCCGGATGGCGTGTAGCTCGGCTTTGGCTTCTTCAACAGACTGTACCGGAATGACGGTGCAGATGAAGCGCGAGTTGGCGACCATCAGCTCGGTACGTGTGCGTTGTGCAGGAATGTACTGGTCGTGCTGTGTAGTCATAACGGCTCTTGAAAGGCTACATAGGGTCCATATTCGCGTAGTCATGAACACAACACACAGAAATTACTGCAAATTTACCAATGAACCCAAGAAAACAGCAAAGAGCGGTGGCTGTATTTCAAGCCGTTTCTTTTCCCGATCAAAACGTACAAGCTGCTTTCGCAAGAGTAGGGCAACAGCATCAGCGCTCTCGCGATCATGCACATATTCTGAGACCTGACTAACTGATTTCAAGATAGCCTGTTCAGCGTTACTGAGGCTATTCCAAATTGTTGTACACTCGGCCTGAACGGTAGGCTGAGATGCCAAGTACACCATCATCTCATCGTCAAACTTCAACGATGTATACTGCCGCTGATAATCGATCAGTAAAAGACACACGGCCCGTAATAACCCCGCGAAACCTCCTGTTATAGCCAAAAGAAAGTCGACCGATACCTCAGGAAGCTGCGACTGCCGTCGTTCAAGCAGTCGTTGAATCATCCGACGCGCATCATGATCGTTGTAGGGGCCAACATAAATCACATTGTCCGTAAATAGCTCCAGGAATGGTTCTAACTTATCGGCAGGCAGCCCATACTGCTTCACCAGCACAGGCAAAGGAGTCCTGCTAAACGTAAAGTAACAAAGTTGGCTTTTGTACTGATCGCGCAAACCGCGCAACGACTGAAAGAACTGTACCGGAAAGCGCTGCAACAGCTCCTCGAATTCATCGAACATGTAGACAAGCTTAAAACCCTGCTGCAGAAAAAAGCGCAAACCAAGCTCAAAGTAGCGGATGCCAATATAAGCAAACAAGGGATTGGTGCCATCCTGTAACGCCTGATAGGTTTCGAAGAAGGCACGAGCATCCTGAGGGCTGAGCATGTCAAAAGGGTGAAAGGCCAAGTACAGCCGGTGCATCATAAGCTCATAACCGGCCCAAGCCTGTAATGCGTCTCTATCGCCGTTATGTGCCGGCAAAACGCCGAGCATGTTGGGGTCAATCAGAATGGCGCGAAACTTTGTAACGTCGTGCCCAACCAGATAATGCGCCTGAACTTCCGGATCAGTTAGATGCTGGATCAGATTCGATTTGCCGACACTGCCGACGCCAACCGTAGCGCACGACTCCGATGCCTGCCAGCAGCACATAATGGCTTCAACTTCAGCCCGCCGGAACTCTAGAGGGTGTTTTCGTGTCATGTCGCAATCACATACCTGGAACAATTTAGCAGCCAACCCACGCAATGGGGCCCTCGGTCGCCTATAATGACACTGTGAGCCAGCAATCGCCAAGCCATCAGGAGAGCCATGAAACGCGATTACCGCTTCTATGACTTCGTGACAGCGCTGTTCGTCACCGTGTTATTGCTCAGCAACCTGCTCAGCAGCGCCAAGATTATCGACCTCGGAGCCTCTCTAGGGCCGCTGGCGCTCGTTTTTGATGCGGGAACACTCGTGTTTCCGGTCTCCTACATTTTTGGCGATGTCCTGACGGAGGTTTATGGCTATCGCCGCTCAAGACGCGTGATCTGGGCCGGTTTTATGGCCACAGTGCTTATGAGTTTCTTTGTCTGGCTGGCGGGTATTCTGCCCGGTGAACCTTTCTGGGAAGAAAGTGTCGGGCAAAACGCCTATAACGCCGTGCTAGGTGGGATCAGCGGTCTGATCGTTGCCAGCATCATTGCTTATTTGGCAGGTGAATTTACCAACAGTTATGTATTGGCACGTATGAAGGTGTTGACGGAAGGACGCTATCTCTGGCTCCGCACAATCGGCAGTACAGTTGTTGGGCAAGTTGTTGATACGCTGTCCTTCTTCACCATTGCAACCGCACTAGGCGTCTTTCCACCGGAACTATTCTGGTCACTGGTTGTAACGAACTATCTGCTTAAAGTTGGAATTGAAGTCCTGTTCACGCCAATCACACTCCAAGTCATCAATGCTCTCAAGACGGCTGAAGGTGAAGATGTGTACGATCATCACACAAATTTCAACCCATTCCGGCTCGATATTTAGGGATTTGAGCGGAAAAAACCCTTTTACTCTTGATAAGCGTCATTATCGTGAGTAATTCCCGCGTGGGGTTTTCCGCCTAAAACGCCATGCTATGATCTCCTTCTCAACACGTAAATACGCGGGTGCAACCCTCGAAGCGTGATACGGATCGTACGTACAGACTCCCACACATTATGATGGCGCACAAGACGTTCGAAGAGGTTGACTTCATGCGTGATGGCGATGAACCGCGCCCTCGGCGCTGCGATTCGTGAGGCCTCGTCGAGCAACTGCGGATAGAGCTCCAGATTCTCACGGTGCGACCCAACTCGTTGGCCAAACGGCAGATCTGCCAGTAGCACATCGAAGCTGTTATCAGGAAATGGTAAATGTCGTGCATCAGCCTGAAGCAGCCTGATGACGTTGTCAAGTTGAGCCTTGTCGATATTCTTCCGAGCGCAATGCAGAACTTCCGCTGAGTAGTCGATCCCGATCAGATATGAACTATTGTACACCGCCGCATATTCGATGAGGATCGATCCTGAGCCGCATAAAAGATTGATACTGCGGTCACCTGGCTTGGCCGCTGCCAGACGTGCCATAACCTGTGCAACCGTCGCGTTGAGCGCTCCTTCGTAGTTGCAGATACGCCATTCGCGCGTTGCCAGCGGTCTTGCTGTCAGGCGCACAAGAGTTTCCCACCCGTTGCCTTCGAGCGCCGGTCGTATGCGTATCCACAAGTCACCTTTGTCGTCAGCAGGCGTAAGTTGTGCAGCTGAGGCAAGCGTTTGCCTGATTCTCTCCATGACCCTTGAATCTGACCCTGCGGCGCTGATGAAAAGGGTTTTTAGAGGGTTTTTCCGTTCGTTAAGGGCCTTGACCACGCTGATCTGATTCACAACTGCACGCAGGTGCTGGTCGCCAAGCAAGGCTTTAGGACGAGGGATGGCGTGACATACGACCAGATAAACTGCCTGTACTGTTTGCAGTGACTCAAGCCTTGCCAGATTCCCACGGAAGGTAAAGCGAACGGCTCCTTTGGGCCGCGCTTGAATGGTCGCTGCCTCTCCGAAGAGCGCTTCTATTTCAGCCGCAGTGAACTCTTCCAGACCTTCAATGACCTCTGCCTCAAGCAAATACGAGCTTTGTGCAGACTCAGACTGTTGTCTTGGCGACGCCGGCGGTACGGGACGTCGTCTCTTTCTACCAGGATGTGACTTCATAAAGCACGCTGTACAATACGCAAAAACTGGTTGGCTTTCTCGGTAAAGGAATTAGAACATATGCGGCTTTATGTAACTGGTGGTACTGGCCTCGTCGGGAGCAATGTCATCCGTCTGGCGCGCGAACGCTATGGCTACGAGGTTATCGCGTCGCTTTATGGACCGCCACCGCTGGAGCCGGTCGATTACGAGCTTGACCCGCTTGATATGCGCGATACCGCGGCAGTTCGCGCTTCGCTCCTCAAATACCGGCCTGACGTTGTCATTCATTGTGCAGCTTTACTTGATCAAGTCATGATGCATCGCGAACGCGAGCTGGCCTGGAGCATCATGGTCGGTGGCACGCTGGCTTTTGCATCTGCATGCCGCGAAATTGGGGCCCGGTTGGTGTTTGTCTCGTCAGACTGGGTTTTTGATGGGCATGCGCCGGAGGTTGACGAGGATTCGCCTCCATTTCCGGTCAACTTCTATGGCGTCATGAAAATGGCGTCAGAACGCGATTTGGCTGCCATGGATGGGCTGAGCTATGCAGTCGGGCGTCTTGCCGGAGTTTATGGCCTCAACTACGCGCAGCCGAAGCTGCTTCGTAAGGAGCAGGGACTGGGCTTTGATTTGGGTAACTATGTTGTCGATCGTGTCAGCCGAGGTAAGGTGACGCCGATTTGGTGCGGGCCTAATGTAAACGATGTTGCCCACCCTACCCTTGCGTCTGATGGGGCTGACATGTTACTCCGGCTTGCGGCTTGTCAGGAGAATGGCATCTTTCATTGTTTCGGCGCAGAATCGATCAGCCGGCTTGAGTTTGCACATCGATTGGCTGCGTTGTTTGGCGCTGATCCGGGCTTGATTGCGCCAGTTCCAACAGACCCGGAGGTGTTGGAAGCTCATGCAAATATTCGTATTCCGTTCCGCACTCGCGCGCGTGCTGAGAAAACTGCCAAGGTTGTAGGACGGCGCGCCCTGTTGGTTGATGAGGCGTTGGCGGCCTTCAGGCAGGAGTGGGAAGCTTATCCTTGGCATGATATTGTTTAGTTTGTGTTTATCACTATGCGAAAAGGAAGTGAATTATGTCTGTTGATTTCGGCCTAGGCTTGCTGGCTGGCCCTCAAAGAGATGCCCCGCATGGATGGCAGGCTGCACTGGACGCCAGCTTGCCTCAATTCGTCGGACACATCGAAAGCCTTTGGATGACAGATCACTTCTTCTGGCCAGACCACGCCACATTCGAAGCGTGGACCGTACTCAGTTATATGGCCGGAAAGTGGCCGCAGTTTATGGTCGGCCCTATGGTGCTTGGGCAGAGCTATCGTAACCCGGCATTGCTGGCGTTGATGGGCGCAACTCTGCAAACACTTACTAACGGCCGGTTCATCATGGCCATCGGGGCGGGATGGAAAGAAGACGAATACCACGCCTATGGTTACCCCTACCCCGCCGCGAAGATCCGGCTCGAACAACTACGGGACACGCTCGAAATCCTGAAACGTATGTGGACCTCGCCAGATCCGGTTACCTACCACGGCAAGCACTACAGCATCGAAAATGCTTACTGCGAACCCAAACCTGATCCGGTCCCGCCGATTATCGTTGGCGGCGGCGGCAAAACCACCATGCGCCTCGCCGTAGAATACGCCGATTGGTGGAACATTTCAGACGCGAACCTCGAAAAATATCTCGACCGTTTGTCCATCCTGCACCAGCACTGTGAAGAACTGGGCCGCGATCCATCAACCCTCCGGCTCACGTGGTTTGGGCGGCTTGCCGTTGGCAAGACAGAACAGGAAGCGCAGCGCCGTGGCGGCGAACGCTGGACGCGAGCAAATGCCTTCGTTGGCACACCAGACCAGATCGTCGAGGATATGCTCGCTTTCGTGGACCGGGGCGTCGATTATTTCATGATGGAGATTCAAGACTTGCCTAACCAGGATGTCATCGACATGGTCATCCATGACATCCTGCCTCGTGTTCGCGCTGGTCGCTAATCATTCCTATTCAGCGCACAGAAGACGGTTTGACAGGGGCTTCCGCGCCAGACAGGAGGAACAGACTATGACCCGGCAGTTTGTCGTCCGCATGTTGGTTGTTCTGACCCTGAGTGTGCTGGCGGGTAGCCCCATGAGCGCCCAGGAACCGGCCACGATCGATCGCGCTGCGCTGCTGCATGACACCCATGACGACCTTTATCGAACGCCGGGCGGAGCCGTGCCGCTCGGCGCCAACGTCACGCTGCGCCTGCGCGCCGCGACAGGCAATCTCGACTCGGCAACCGTGCGCGTCTTCCGCACGCTGGACAACACCCAGAATCTGGTCCCCATGCAAGTCGTAGCCAGCACACCAGAAGGCTACGACTTCTGGGAAGCAACCATCACCCTGCCGGATCAGCCGACGGTCGTCTACTATCGCTTCCTGCTGACTAAAGGCAGTGAAACCCTCTTCTACGAGGAAAACACTTATCGCGATGGCAATTACTTCGAAGCTGCCGAAGGCGGCCCAGGCGCGGTCTACGAACAGAGCCAGGACCTGAGCTTCCAGATTTCCGTCTACGATCCCGACTTCACAACGCCGGAATGGATGCAAAATGCCGTCATCTACCAAATCTTTCCGGATCGCTTCCGCAATGGCGACCGCAGCAATGACCCGGTCGATGGCTCGTTCGTGTTTTATGACGAATTGCCGCTGATCTTCCACGAAACCTGGAATGAGCCGCCGGTCGACGGCAGGCGTGAGAAGGCCCCCAGCGGCGCGGATTACTTCAACAGCGACTTTTTCGGCGGCGACCTGGCCGGCATCATCGAGAAACTGGACTATCTCGCCGGTCTTGGTGTAACGGCTATCTACCTGAACCCAATCTTCGAGGCGCGCTCGAACCACCGCTACGACACGGTCGACTATCTGAAGATCGATCCTCTCCTCGGCGATTTGGAGACATTTCGCCGGCTGGTTCAGGAAGCCGACAAACGTGGCATTCGCCTGATCCTCGATGGCGTTTTCAATCACATGTCGAGCGACAGCCCTTTCTTCGACCGCTATAACCGTTTCCTGACAACCGGCGCGTGCGAAAGCACCACGTCGCCATGGCGTCGCTGGTTCTTTTTCGTGCCACCTCGCGAAGGGCAACCCAGTCCCTGCGTGAACACGCTCAACGGAGCCCGTTACTACACCTCATGGGCCGGCTTCGACACCATTCCCAAAATCAACAGCGAGTTGGGCGAAGTGCGACGCTACTTTTTCCTCGATCAGAACAGCGTCGCCCTGACGTGGGGCGCGGAAGGCATCGGCGGCTGGCGGCTTGATGTCGCCAATGAAATCGATGGCGGACGCAACCCGGCGGAAACCTATTGGGAAGCGTTCCGTAACATCGTCAAACGCCAGAATCTTGACACGATCATCATCGGTGAATACTGGAACGATGCTTCCGAGTGGCTGCTCGGCGATGAGTGGGACTCGGTGATGAACTATCGCTTTCGGCGCGCTATTTTGGGGTTCGCACGCGGCACAGATTACACCGATAACGACGGCCTGATCTGGGGGCTTACACCGAGCGAATTTATCGACGCCATTCGCGCAGTCGAAGAAGACTATCCCCGCCCGGCTTACCTCGCGCTGATGAATCTTGCCGGCAGTCACGATACTTCACGGCTGCTGTATGTCGTCGATGGCGACATCCGGCGGCAGCAACTGGCAGCGCTAGCGCAGTTCACGCTACCGGGTGCTCCCACCATCTACTACGGAGACGAAATCGCGCTCGACGCGCCCAGCCTGCCCGACCCAAATGGCGTCGTTCAGGACGATCCATATAACCGCGCGCCCTATCCCTGGGAAGATACCGAAGGCGATCACTACCCGCCGCCCAATGAAGCGATGCTGGCGTTCTACCAAACTCTGGGCACGCTTCGCAACCGCAATTCCGCCCTGCGTACAGGCGATCTGATACCGCTGGCGGCCGACGACGATCAAGGCATACTGGCCTACCTGCGGACCGACCGCGATACAGGCGACATTGCTCTGGTAGCCTTCAACGTCTCGGACGAACCTCGCGACGTCGTACTCAATCTCGATGGCCTGGTGCCAGCGAATACCGAACTCAGACCCGTTTTCGCTGGCGCAACCCTGACCGCGGCCGGGGATGTCGAACTGGCGCTGCCGCCACTATCGGGGAACATCTGGGAAGGCAATGCCGGAAGCGACGGCTATCTATCGCCCGAACCACCGGCTACCGTTGAGACAACGGCACAACCCGGAAGCGTCACAATATCATGGCAACCCGTTGCAAACGCCGCCGGATACACTATCTATCGCAGTCCAGTGAGTACAGGCGGTTTTGAACGTATCACCGAGGAGCCGTTCGTCGAAACCAGTTTTACAGATCATGCCGTCGTCAATGGCTACGTCTACTACTATGCTGTGGCGGCAGTGAACGAGGACGGCATTGCCGGTGAACGATCAGCGGCTGTAGCGGCGTTGCCCAGCGCTCAGATCGACGCAGCCTATTTTGTCGATGCTGCAGGCGAGCGGATTGCGGCCCAACCCGAAACGATCGTCGTTCAGTTCGTGTCGGGCGTTTCCGTGCCCGTCAGCGCCGCTATCGAAATTGACGACGTGACCGGACAGCCCGGCCCTGCCCCCGGCGTACGCGCACAGGCCGCACTGCTGCCGCCCGGCCAGAGCCTAAATGACGCCCAGTGGACCGCGATGTCGTACAGCGAGGATGTAGGACAAGCCGATGTGTACCGCGCCAGCGTTGTGCCGCCTGCGACTGGCGAATATGAAATACATGCGCGTTTCAGCACCGATGCGGGCCAAAACTGGACCATCGTTGCCCCACCCCAAGGCAGCCCGCTGCGTGTTGTCGTCGAAGCTACGACCGACACCACCGCCCCTGACGCGCCCGCTTCGGTCGAGATCATCCGCGCTTCACTGTCGGGCGTCGTCCTTACCTGGAGTCCTTCTGAAGCAGAAGACGTTTTCTCTTACCGTGTCTATCGCGTTGCCGAAGATGGATCAACACAGCAGATCGGTGAAGTTCAAGCGGCAGCAGGCGAACGGTTTGTCGATCCGGCTGTCGTGGCCGGGGATAGGTATCGCTATGGCGTATCTGCTGTCGACTCCTCGTTGAACGAGTCCGAGATTCGACTGAGCGATGCCGCTGTCGTGGAAGCGCAACGAGTCCCGGTCGTATTCGATGTCGAGGTCCCGACCGGTACGGAAGGCGACGTCTATATCGCCGGTGACTTCGGCACAACTGACCTGCCCGTGTGGGACCCGGGAGGTCTTGTGATGATACAGGTCGACGAAACACATTGGACCATCACGCTCGATCTGCCAGAAGGAGCGAATATCGAATACAAATACGTGCGTGGTGATTGGCTGTATGTTGAAAAGGGACCGGCCTGCGAAGAAATCGCCAACCGACGTCTGGCCGTTGTCTACGGCGATGACGATCGAGTTTCGACAAGCGATACCGTCGCCAACTGGCGTGACGTCTGCGAGGCGTAATCGTAGGCGACGCGCCGTCAGCCTCTCGATATCCTGATCGGGCCTACACAAGCCCGGAGTCTCGTCCTACACTGGTTCGCGCGAGACTTTGATGAGGGATCGATGGCGAGTCATGCGACGAGCAAAGCAGCACCTTTATATTGCCACTCTGATAGCGCTGGCGCTTTCGGCAGTATCAGTTGCTGCCCAGAGCAGCGTCACAACCAGCGACGTCATCGTTGAAGCCTACCGGGCTACGAATGTTCGCAGCGGCCCAAGCGTCAACTATGATGTCATTGCTTACCTGCAGCCCGGCGATAGTGCGCGGGCTGTCGGGCGTAGCGATCAATACAGCAACTGGCTCCAGATCGAGCTGGGCAACCAGTTAGGATGGGTTGCTTACTTCACGGTCTCCGTCAGCGGCGATCCGTCGTCGCTTGAGATCGTCTTTGCGCCCGACCCGGAGCCTGATGCGACCGCCGAAGCGCTGCCCAGCGAGGTTCCAAACCAACAGGCAACAAGCAATCTTTACGTGACGGCCTATCGTCGCGTTAACGTCCGCAGTGGCCCAGGAACCGAATTCAACACCATCGGCGTGCTAACGCCGGGACAGACCGCCGACATCATCGGGACGAGCGGCGAGGACAACGAATGGCTACAAATTCGCTACAACGGCGAAGACGGCTGGGTTGCCTATTTCGTCGTGACTGTCTCTGGCGATGTCAGCATTCTGGAGCGTTTTCGTGAAGCCGGCAACGATCTGGCCGCGAACACCGTTGCCGGCGGAATCATCCAAAATCAGGTGATCGTCATCACCCTCTACAACACGAACCTTCGCGCCGAGCCGCGCTTTGGATCTGATGTCGTCACCGTGATCCCCTACGACACCACCTTGAGGGCGATTGCCCGCACAGAAGACAACAACTGGCTACAGGTCGAATATGAGGGCGTTCAGGGCTGGCTCACGGCTTCACTGGTGAGCATGGGAGCGAGCGACGTCGACGACTTGCCTGTAGCTCTTATACCAACAGCAACGCCTCAGCCCCAAGGCTAAGACCTTTACATAATTTATAGTTAAGACAATCTAAAACGGCCGGGGGAAATTTAGCTATCCCCGGCCGTTTTCTTTATGTTTTTTCGTTTCACTTGGCTTGCATGAAATCACAAATCATGTTACAAGAGTGTATGTTTATTTTTTCAAACAATTGTCTATGCTGGAGTCAAACTAATAGGAGACTTGCCTCGTTAAGGGCGTGACCCAGTTATTGAGTGAGAGCTAGTAAGACATGACCGGTGATCCGACACACCCTTTGAATAGGGCAAGCGTGTATGGCGGCAACCATATCGGCACAGATTTGTGGCAGGTTTAGCGCGAGCTAGACCTGTTACGTCTTACCCCTGGGAGCACCGTCGGTGAGTGAGCAGCGGAAGCACGTCTTTTTGAGCTATTGCAGCGTCGAACGCGGATTCGCACTGAAACTGGCTGCGGATTTGAAGAACGCGGGCGTCAATCTGTGGGTTGACCGGCTTGATATCCGGCCCGGTGACGACTGGCGACGCGCACTCACGAACGCCGTCGACGAATGCGCAGCACTGATCTGCATCCTGTCGCCCGAATATGTGGCATCTGTCTACTGCCAGCGCGAACTGGGCCGCGCAGATCGGATGGGCAAGCGCATCATTCCAATTTTGCTCCGTGATCTGCAAGACAAGGACTGGCCACTTGAGCTTGAACGGCAGCAGTTTCTGGACTTCAGGAACTGGACCGAGCCAAACGTCTATGCGGAGCGACTGGAGGAGCTGATCAGGTATCTGCGCACCGATTTTTCCGCGCAGTTCAGCGCTGTACCGGACGCCGAAACACGATATCTGACCAGCCTGATCGCCGAATTGGAAGCGAACAAGAGCGTCATGGAGCTGGTCGAACTCACGCATCAGGCCGACCGCCTGCTGAGCGATGAACTTGAGAGACCGGAACCACGTTATCCCGGCGTATGGACGATGCGCGGTTCGTACACGGCTTCCGATGACCTGAACAGCGGGTTGCCGACGCGTGTGGCAATGGACTGGAACGTTCCTCTGAACGGCATCGGCGAAGCGTTGGAACGCTATTCGCGTTTCGTCCTGATCGGCGCGCCGGGGACGGGCAAAACCACGACTGTGCAGCACCTTGTGCTGACTGCGGCGCATGCCCGACTGCGTAACCGCGCCGCAGCGCCCTTGCCTATCTATCTCAAGCTGACAACGTGGCAGGATGACCAGTCGCCAGAAGCGTTCATTCGCACCCATTGGCCACTCGAATCGAACCCGATTGAGCTGCTGGCGCGAGGTGAGGCTTCGCTGTATCTGGACGGCTTGAACGAGATGGGAGCCTCTGGCGCGGCGAAAGCGGCTCGCCTGCGCGCCTGGCTGACGAGTGACAACGCGCCGCAACGTGTCATCGTCACGTGCCGGTCGGCGGAATATAACGACGATCTTATCCTGCCGCTGCCAACTGTTCAGGCGGCGGAAATGGACAAGTCCAGAATTGAGCAGTTTGTCACACATTACCTCGGCAACGACGCCGGATATCTGCTGGCCAAAATTCTTCCTCACGACACACCCAGCGGCGAAAACTCGCGCCATTTGTTCCAACTGGCCCGTAACCCGTTCTTGCTCAGCTTGCTGGTGATTGTGTTCACGCGCTCGCCCGATGGCGAGTTGCCCAAGAATAGAGGGACGCTCCTGCAACAACTGGCGGCCGAACTCTGGCATCAGGAAGCCATGCGACGGTCGCAAAAAGCGCCGGCATTCGAAGCACTGGAAGCTGCTCTGTCGAATCTGGCCTTTGCCATGATCGACCAGTCAATGCCGGTCTACGTACCGAGAGACTTCGCATTGCCATTCTTCGCCGAACCATCGCTGCTGGATACGGCAATCAGTGCCCGCTTTCTGGAAGAAGAAGGCGGTACGGTGCGGTTCGCACACCAGCTCATGCAGGAATATTTCGCCGCGCTCGGTCTGGCGCGCGCAGGACTGCCAACGCGGCTGGAACAACCACGATTCAACGATCTGGGCAGCCGGATTCCGGGCAAGTGGGACTCTGTGATTGTCGCCTTGTGTGGCATCTGGCCGGAGCCGGACAGCATCGTGCGCGCTGTCGCCGAAGTCGATCCGCTGCTTGCGCTCCAGTGCCTTGCAAGCGGAATCGATGTTTCCAGTGCAACACGGGAACAGGCGATTAGCCTTGGGTTGTCTGCAATCCAGCCCCATAACAATGCCGGCCTGATCGACGTAGCGCGCCTGTTGATCGATCTGGAAGACGAGAATGCCATCGCTTTGCTAATCGAAGCGATGCGTACCGGCCCCTGGCAAACGCGCTGTATGGCGCACGAAACGCTTTTCGAAGCCAGCACGATTGAAATCGAAGGACTTGAACCGGCGCTGCTAGACAGGGACCCGGCCATTCTTGATGCGACTGCGGCGGCGATCCGCACGATAGGCTGGGCAGCCATTCCGCAGCTTCAACGCCTGCTCCGACATGAGAACTGGATGGTGCGCAGGGGCGCGGCCTGGGCACTTGGCGAACTGGGCGATCCGGCGGCTGTACCGGGGCTAGTCGCGGCGCTCGATGATCCAGACCCATTGGTGATTGCCAAGGCGCTAACAGCACTCGGCCTTATTGGCGACGCAGCGGCTTTGCAGGCCATCGCGCCTGCGTTGCGCCACGCCAACTGGCGCGTTGGCCGGGCCGCTGCCGAGGCGTTGGGACGCATTGGAACCGAGGCGCTGCCAATCCTGTTAGAGGCTGCCGCCGATTCAGATCAGGAAATCCGCTGGCGCGCTGTTTGTGGACTCAAATTTATATCCGACCCTTCCGCGCAATCGGCGCTGCTCGAAGCCACACGGGATGCGAGTGTGGAGGTGCGCGGCGCGGCTGTGGAAGCACTTAGGGACACGGAGGATGAAAAAGCTGTGAATCGCCTCATCGAATTACTCAAAGATACATCGGCCGTTCGTTGGGCGAAGGAGCGCATCTGCGATCTTTCTGCGAAGATTCTCGCTGCCAAGGGCACGCGTAAAGCGCGCGCTGCTCTTGCCAAGTGGAACCGGCAGCAGGCAGAGGTAGCTCTGGCCACTGCGGGTTCCTCCGGCCCAGCGTCCAATGCCGGAAAACACTCTGCCAACAAGGGCAAAAACCGCCTTCTGAGCATGAAGCAGCCAGAGGAAACAAATCGGGGGTCAGGGACCGAGTTCGATGATCTTGACTCGCCGGACTGGATGCGACGGCGCAAAGCGGTGCGGCGTCTGGCGGACGAACCGCTCGATATCGCTCTCCCCAAGCTGGTCAACAAGCTTGAGGACGAAGATTGTCAGGTGCGGCTGGCAGCAGTCGAGGTTCTTCGTAACATCGACAATGAAATCGCGGTAGAAGCATTGATCAAGGCGCTTGGCGACGGAGAAGCCCTTGTTTCGGATGCGGCCGCTGCAGCGCTGGTCAAACATGGGCGAAAGGTTGTGCCGGGGCTGCTGAAAGCGCTGGAAAGCACTAACGTCGGCATGCGCGGCGCAGCCGTGGAAGCGCTGGGCAAGATCGCCGATAAATCAGCTGTTCAGCCGCTAATCGGCCTGCTTGAAGATACCGAGCACCCGTGGCTGGCCGAACAGCGCATTTGCGATCTGGCAGCGCGCGCCCTGCTCTCGATCGGAACGCCGGAAGCGCGCAACGCGGTCAAACGCTGGCGCGAGACGCCAACCGGCCAGTCATTCAACAACAAAGCGCCTGTACCCAAAGCGCAGGAAGCGCCAGAGCCGCCGGAGGATGTGCCAACGCCCAAGATCGACGACGATCCCCTGCTAACGCTGCTGGACGCTTTGCACGAAGGTGAATGGGGAGAGCGTGAAGAGGCGGGTAAGAAGTTGCGCCAGTACGCCGCCAGCCTGAAGGGCAAGGCAGATGCGGCGCGCGATATTCAGCGGCTCATCGGGGCGACTCAGGATAGTGACTGGGTTGTGCGCTGGGCAGCTTGTGAGGCGCTGGCTTGGGCAGGCGACCGGTCTGGCGTACCGCATCTGATCGAGCGCTTGGAAGATGATAACTGGATGGTGCGGATTGCCGCAGTCCGTGGTCTGGTCGAACTTCAGGAGGCGTCTGCTGTTCCTGCGATAGCCAATCTGGTTGCCGATGACAACCATAACGTGCGTGAAGCAACTGCCGAGGCGCTCGGTTTGCTTGGCGAGGCGAGCGGGATGAGCGCTTGGGCGAAACGGCCGCGGACGAGGAAAAACTCGGGACGATTCGGGGAAACGAA
>QGUR01000036.1 GCA_003242205.1 Chloroflexota bacterium
CGTGTTCTGTTTTTTTTTTTTTTCAGCCAAAGGCGGCATACGAAATCCTATTCGGTCTCCTGTGCCTGGGGATGTGTATAAGAGAGCGCTCTGGCACGGTTCTCGAAATCGGCGGTGGTTTCCTGTATCCAGTTCAGCTCGAAGTCCTGCCAGAGGAGCATCCCCATGCGGTCGCACAGGTCGTAGAGTTCGGGCGGCGAAACGTGAACGTGAACGCGCAGCAGGTTCAGGTTGGCGTCTCGCGCCAGTTCGATGTCCCGCCGCAGATGCTGCTCGGTCGCCTGTGAGAGATAGAGCGCGGGCATGTAGGACGAGCCGCGAATGAAAACCGGGCGCTCGTTAATCAGGTAGGTAAAACGCTGTGGCGAGCGTTCCAATCGCACGGTTCGCACACCGAAGACAAGCTCCCGTTCGGCACGGGTTTCGTCTTCGCCCTCCAGTGTTGCCTGCAAGCGGTAGAGGTTGGGTACGCCGTGATCCCACGGCCACCACCACTGTGGTTTGGGGATATATACATCGCGCTCGACCGTGTGTGTGCCCGGGGGCAGGCGCAGCCTGTCGAGGGCTTCAACGCCGGGACCGTTGTGGTTTTCGGCGGCGATAACGAGCGAAAGCTGCCCGTGCCAGATCGTCGATGTGGCGTTGGCCACCCGCAGCCGTAAACGTACTCGCCCGTCGAGGCCGGTTTCCAGCCGGATGTGCTCGATGCTGATGCCATCATCGAGCAGCAGCCATGTGGGCCGCCAGATACCGAGCGGATTGACGTCCGGAGGAATGACGCCTTCGCCATGCTCGTACTGGCCTTTGACCAGACCACGAATCACGTGGTCGGACGGATAACTGCCACGCGGATTCGGCGCGTCCCACGGTGAGGAGACGGCCACCAGCAATTCGTTATCGCCATGACGTCTAAGAACGCCGGTTACGTCAAAGCTGAACGGCGCGAAATGGCCTTCGTGGTCACCCAGATAATGCCCGTTGAGCCATACCGAAGCGAAGTAATCTACGCCGTCGAAACGTAGCCGTGCCCGGTGAAAGACGCCCTCAGGCGTAGGAAAGGTGCGCCGGTAAAGCCAAACGCTGTCATTCAGTTCGCGCAGGTGGCTGCCCCAGTAGGGCTGGTCGGGAAAGAAGGCCACTTGCAAATGAGCGCATTCAGGAACCGTTCGCCACTCACCTTCGGAATGCTCGTGCGGGTAGCTGTGAGCGTGCAGCGGAATTGGCCGCACCTGCCACTCGCCAGAGAGACGGTGCGTGCGCTGGCTGGTTCTGGTGTCCGCATGGAATGTGCTGGTCATTTGCCTGACGTCTGAATGCAATCAAGACTCGCGCTGAACTGTACCTCAGTCTACTGGCCCCGTACAGTTGCCGGATGGGCGGCAATGTGACCTTCGGCTGGCATCCGCCGGATGATAGGCATCTCGACAAAAATTACGACTGGGCGAGAATAACATGGAAAGAAGATGGAGGAGCCAGCAACGCAATGACACCCGAGATGATAATCACGCTGATCGTTATGGTCGCAGCGACCGTGCTGTTCGTCACCGAATGGATACGCATCGATCTGGTTGCGCTGCTGGTTTTGATCGCCCTCGTCGTGACCGGCGTGCTGACGATCGAGGAAGCCGTCGCCGGTTTCTCCAGCACTGCGGTGCTCAGCATCGGATTTCTGTTTGTCGTCGGTGGCGCCATCTTTCAGACCGGTCTGGCAGCAATGGCAAGCGACCGCATTCTGCGGATCGCGGGCACGAGCGAGACGCGACTGATCATCGTACTGATGATCTTTGTCGGCACGATTGGCGCGTTTATCAGTTCGACCGGCGTTGTCGCCCTGATGATGCCCGCTGTTTTGAACCTGGCGTCGCGGTCGAAAATCCCCGTCTCTCGATTGCTCATGCCGCTGGCGTTCGCCGCGCTGCTCAGCGGGACCATGTCGCTGATCGCCACGCCGCCCAATATTATCGCGTCTGAGGCGCTGGAGAACGCGGGCTACGCGCCGTTCGACTTTTTTAGCTTCACGCCGCTGGGAATTTTGCTACTCGTCTCGGGTACGGCGGTCATGGTTCTGCTCGGACGGCGGTTATTGCCAGAGCGCAGATCAACTCAAGTCATCCAGCGCATGGAGACGCCAGCGGAGTTATTCGCGCTCTATCGCCTGCCCGAAAACCTGCTGCGGTTGCGTGTACGCAAAACATCGCCGTTGGTGGGCAAGACCGTCGCCGACTCGCGCCTGCGCAGTGATTTCAACGTCAACATCGTCCATATCAAACGCAACAACGCTCGCTCCGAGCTGTTTCCGGGGCCGTGGGGAAATGGCCGCACGACGACGCTGGAGCCGACGCCGGACACCCGGCTGGAACAGAACGACGTGCTGCTGGTCGAAGGCGACCTGACCGATGTGACTCAGGCTGCCGCCCACTGGAACCTCGGCGTTATGTCAAATCTCCCTCCCATCAAGGAAGGCGACGTCATTACGCATGAACTGGGCATCGCCGAAGTCCTGCTGCGCCCCCGTTCGTCACTTATCGGCAAAACACTGACAGAACTGCGTTTCGGTTCGCGCTATAACCTGACGGTGTTGAGCATCCGCCGGCCCGGCGTTGAAGAAGCGCTCGATCTGAAAACGACGCCACTCAAACTGGGCGACATTCTGCTGGTGCAGGGCAAGTGGAAAGACATCTTCGCGCTCAAGCAGCTTCGCCATGATTTCGTCGTGATGGGCGAACCCGAGGCGCTCGAAATGGGCGCGTTTACGAAGCCGACCCACGCGCCCATTGCTCTGCTCATCATGGTTGGCATGGTGGTCGCAATCGCCTTCAACATCATGTCGCTGACGCTGGCTTCCATTGTGGCTGCCGTCGCCGTGGTGCTTACGGGCTGCATCGACATCGAAGACGCCTACGAGTCTGTGAACTGGAGCAGCCTCATCCTGATCGCCGGGATGATGCCGCTTGGCACTGCGCTGGTCAAAGTTGGGCTGGTTGAGACGATGGCGAACGGCATTGGCCAGCTTTTGGGCGCTTACGGTCCTATGGCGGTCATCGCCGGATTGTTCCTGCTGACGACCGTCATGACGCAAATCGCCTCAAATACGGCCGCCGCGCTGCTTATCGCGCCGATTGCTCTGGCTACGGCTGAAAACCTCGGAATAAGCCCGCATGCCGTGCTCATGGCCGTTGCCGTGGCTGCGTCGATGGCTTTCCTCACGCCGGTTGCCTCGCCGGTCAACGCCCTCGTGATGTCGGCCGGCAACTATCGCTTTCTGGACTTCGCACGGGCAGGCGCTCCGATGCTCCTTGTCGCGTTCATCATCACCATGATCCTGCTTCCAATCCTCTGGCCGCTTTAGACGATGGTATGCGGCAGACAGGGGCGACCGAGCCTGAACGGTCGCTCCTGTCGTTGTACGCTTGCCAGAAATGTTGTCGTATTCGGGCGACCTTATATACTTATTCCAACGCGCCCACCGGCCTGCGTGCAGCGCCGGCGGCGTGATGATGTGTTTGGCTCGAACTACAAATAAAGGAACATGATATGAAGAAGTTAAGTCTGCTTATCGCGACTCTTGTGCTGCTGGCGCTCGGTGCGCCGCTGGCCGCGCAGGAGGACACCCTTACGGTGCTGTGTACGCCTCAGGAAGACTGGTGCCAGGCGATGGTTCAGGCTTTCCAGGAGGAAACCGGCATCAACACTTCCTATGTGCGTATGTCGTCGGGTGAATCGCTGGCGCGTATCCGCGCGACGGCAGACAACCCTGAGTTCTCCGTCTGGTGGGGCGGCCCGGCTGACGCATTTATTGCCGGTGCGGAAGAAGGGCTGGTTGAGCCGTATGAGTCGCCCAATGCGGCGGCTATTCCCGACGCCTACAAGGGCGAGAACAATAGCTGGATCGGCGTTTATGTTGGCGCGCTCGGTTTCTGCTCCAACGTGGAGATTTTGGAAGAACTGGGCGTCGAACCGCCGACCTCGTGGGAAGACCTGCTTGATCCCGCCTATCAGGGCATGATCGCCATGGCGCACCCGGCTACGTCCGGCACGGCCTTCACGGCGTTCTGGACGGTCGTGACGCTGGAAGCCGACAAGCTCGAATATCCTGATGGCCGTCCCGCCGAGGGCGAAGAGGTCGAGGGCACGGGCGAAGGCTATGACGAAAACGGCATGCCGACGCAGCAGGCTATCGACAACGCGTTTGAATACTTCACCAAGTTGAACCAGAACATCCTGCAGTACACCCGCTCTGGCGCCGCTCCGGGCCGCATGGCTGGCGGCGGCGAGATCGCGGTTGCGATCATCTTCTCGCATGACTGCGTGAAGCTGCAGGAGGAAGGTTTCCGCGATATTCTGGTCAGTACCTTCCCCGAGGAAGGCACGGGCTACGAAATCGGCGGTATGGCGATCATCGCCAACGCGCCGGAGCCGGAAGCCGCTCGCATGTGGTACGACTGGGCGCTGACCCCCGAAGCGCAGGCAATCGCGCAGACGGTGAATTCGCTGCAACTGCCGACCAATCCCGAAACACCGGTGTCAGAACTGTCGGTCAAGCTGGAAGAGGTCAATCTGGTCGATTACGACTTCCTGGCAGCGGGGCTGAATCGCAATGCCATTGTCGAACGCTTCGATAACGAAGTTGCTCCGGAGCCGGCGGAATAGCCAGGTGATACCGGAAATAATCGAATAAACGTTTGCCCCCGCCAGTGTTATCTGGCGGGGGTTGCCTGTTATTTTACTACCGGAGGCTTCATTGGCTGTTCTGCCGCAACAGGTGATTAAACCTGCACGCCGCGTCATTCGAGACCCTATTCTCGCAATCACGCTCGTGGTCATCGTGCTTTTTGTCGGCGTGAGTATCATTCTGCCGATCTTCGCCATGGTGCGTGAGAGCTTGTCCGAACAGGGGCTTTCCCTGTTCAGTCGCTATCTCAGCGAAACGAGCTATCAGACGATCATCAGCAACACTGTCATACTTGGTCTGGCGGTAGCCACCCTCGGCACGCTGATTGGCTTTCTGTTCGCCTATGTTCAGGTCAAAGTGCGCGTGCCGTTCAAGCGCTTCATGCATATTCTGGCGCTGGTGCCGATCATCTCACCGCCCTTCGCGCTGGCCAGCGCGCTGATTATCCTTTTCGGGCGCAACGGCATGATCCTGCGCGGGATTTTCGGTACGCGTTGTCTGTGGGGCAGCGGACGAACCTGCAACGACATTTATGGCCTCGATGGCCTGACCATCGTGCTGGCGTTGTCGCTGTTCACGGTCGCCTATCTCAACCTCAAGGGCATGTTAGAGGCGCTCGATCCGGCGCTGGACGAAGCGGCGACCAATCTTGGCGGAAGCAAGTGGCACATTTTCCGCACGGTGACCGTGCCGATGCTCGTGCCGGGTATCGCCAGTTCGTTCCTGCTGCTCTTTGTTGAGGCCATCGCCGATCTGGGTAACCCGCTGGTTCTGGGCGGCAACTATGAAGTGCTGGCGACCCGCATTTACATCTCCGTGATCGGCATGTACGACACTACCGCCGCTGCCGTGCTGTCGGTTGTGCTGTTGGTTCCATCGCTGACCGTGTTTATCGTGCAGCGCTACTGGATCAGCCGGGCGACTGTGGTTTCGGTCACCGGCAAGCCGAGCGGTACGCCGCAACAGATCACGCACCCGCTGGTGTGCCTGCCGCTGTTCGTGCTGGTCATGGCGGTGTGCCTGTTGATCATTCTGCTATATGCGACGATTTTCGTCGGCGCGTTCACGAACGTGCTCGGCGTTGACAACACGTTCACGCTGAAGAACTTCGATTTCGTCATCAACGGCTATGGCTCGGAAGCGATGGTCGATACCACCACACTGTCGGCGCTGGCGACGCCGCTGGCGGGGATCATCGGCATGATTATCGCTTTTCTGGTCGTCCGTAAGTCGTTCGCCGGGCGCGCTGCGCTGGACTTCGCCGCTATGTTGGGTATTGCCGTGCCGGGAACGATCCTCGGCATCGGTTACCTGCTCATGTTCAACAATGACATTCAGATCATGCTTCCCGGAATCGGCCCGGTCACGCTGATTCCCAAGCTGACGGGCGGGCGAGCGATTTTCGCGGGCGCGGCAGCCATCGTACTGGTTTATGTCGTTCGCAGCGTGCCCGCCGCGTTGCGTTCCGGCGTCGCGCTACTGACGCAGATCGACCCGGCCATCGAGGAAGCATCCACCAGTCTGGGGGCCAACAGCGAGCAGACCTTCCGCCACATCACCCTGCCGCTTATTCGTCCGGCGTTCCTGTCTGGCTTGATCTTCGCTTTTGCCCGCTCGATGACGACGATTTCGGCGATTGTATTTCTCACGACGCCACAGACACGCATTATGACGGCACAAATCCTGAATGAAGTCGAGAATGGCCGTTTTGGCAACGCATTCGCCTACTGCGTCATTCTCATTTTGATTGTTCTACTCACCATCGGCATTTTGTACGCGGCTGTCGGCTCGACCAGCGGCGCGGATCGTGGTTTGGAAGGAGGCGCCTAAATGGCCGCAACCGAGAGCCTCGTACTCAACGACGTCACCAAAATCTTTCAGCAGCGCGGCGGCGCAGGCGTGGTCAAAGCGGTCGATCGCGTTTCGCTCACGATCCGCAAAGGCGAATTCGTCACGCTGCTGGGGCCATCCGGTTGCGGTAAAACGACGACTCTGCGCCTGATTGCCGGCTTTGAAATGCCGTCCAGCGGGCGCATTGTTCTGGATGGAACCGACATTACGTACCAGCCGCCGAACAAGCGCGACATGGCCATGGTGTTCCAGAGTTACGCGCTGTTCCCGCATATGAATGTCTTTGACAATGTCGCCTACGGGTTGCGTATTCGCAAGCTATCCCGATCCGACATTCAGACGCGCGTCGAAAATGCTCTGGCGCTGGTCGGCCTGTCCGGGCTGGGCAACCGCAAACCCAACCAGTTGTCGGGTGGCCAGCAGCAGCGCGTGGCGCTGGCGCGCGCGCTCGTCATGGAGCCACAGGTGTTGCTGTTCGACGAGCCACTCTCCAACCTCGACGCCAAACTGCGCGTGCAGATGCGCGGTGAAATCCACGCCCTGCAACGCCGGCTGAATATCACCAGCGTCTACGTGACGCACGATCAGGTGGAGGCGATGGCGCTTTCTGACCGGATCGTCGTCATGAACGCTGGCCGTATCGAGCAGATTGGCACGCCCGACGAAATTTATCGCCGCCCGAACACGCGCTTTGTGGCCGACTTCATCGGTCGCGCCAACTTCATCGACACGACCGTGGTCCAGGCGCAGGGCGAGCGCGTGACGGTCGAACTGTTTGGGACGCGAGTGGAGCTTCAGAGCAACGGTCGATCCGTCAAACCGGGCGAACGGCAGACCGCCGTCGTACGACCGGAAGGCCTGAAACTGCGCGCCGACCCCACGCTGGAACAGGTGCTCATCGAACAGGCGATGTATCTCGGCTCCGAAATCGAGTATATCGTCCGCGCCGGGGACCAACGTCTGGTCGTGGTTGACAGCGATCCTCGCACCAGCCAGATCTTCCCCGAAGGCGAAACCGTTGGGCTGGATATCATCGGCGAAGCGGTGCATCTGCTGCCGCCGGAAGAAACCTCTGCCCGCGCCTGAGCCGCCGAAGCAGCGAATAAAAGCCGGCGCTTGCCACAGATGGTCAAGCGCCGGCTGTACCGTTCTTAACCTGCATCATGAAGTGCGCCAGCAGTGGCCATGGCGATAACGCTCGCGTCCAGCCGGCGCGAGACTGAAATGGCAGCAGGGCCTAGTTGCCGGTGCTGCCCGTGTTATCCAGCCGGAAGCCGTGACCTCGCACGGTGATGATGTACTGCCAGTCTGGATCGACTTCGGCGAGGCGGTCGCGCAGGCGGCGTACGAGCGCGTCGATTGCCTGTTCGCTCACGCCCTCACCGACAGCGTCGGGCCAGACGGTTTCGACGACGGTATCGCGAGTACAGATGCGCCCGGCGTTGACGTACAGCAATTCGAGCAGGCGATACTGCGGCGGGCTGAGCGGCGGGTCAATCTCGACATCGCCAATGAACACCCGTCTCGCCTCGCGGTCGAGGCGCAGCCTGCCGCCGATGGATCGAGGCACTTCAAAGGGAAGTGGGGCGGTCGCGCCGCTGCCGAGGAAGGTGATCCGGGCTGCCAGCGCTAGCTGAATTTCATCGTTGTCGTGAAGGCGGTGCGCGCCCTTAATCTGCGTGCCGTTAAGCCATGTGCCGTTGCGGCTTTCCAGATCTTCAACGTAATAACTGTCGCCCTGCCGGTAGATACGGATGTGGTGGCGTGAAATCTGGCGTTCGGGCAGAACAATATCACAATCTTCACCGCGACCGAGCACGATGCTGTCTTTTGTGATCGGCAATTGCTTTTGCTCGGGATTGTGGCCGTCCTGAATAATCAGAATGGGACGATCCCCGGCCGCTTCAGGCATACATCGACTCCTGTCGAGTTGTTCGTTTCAGTGTGACAGCCAGTCGTTATTATACCGCGTTTGCCCCTACTGACCAGCGATGGTCAGCGTCACGGGGTCGGACTCGACATAGCCAACCCAAAGGCCCTGATCGCGATAAATCGGCGTTGGCACGATGCCCGGCGTTGGCAGAACCTGTCCCGGCGTAGTTGCGCGATAGTAGGCGCGAACCGAGGCATTGCCGCTGGTCACGGCAGGATCGACCAGCACATTGCCGTTCGGAAATTCCGCCCGGTGAACGCAGCTCTGCCGTGGCGCGAGAAGCCGGATCATCGTTTCGGGGAAAGTTGCCGGATCGCTGGTTCGCGTGCCGCCGGTCGTCAGGCTGTTGGGCGGGTTGAAGATCAGGCCCAGCCCGCTGGTGCCGTTATCGCCGACGATAACCTGATTCGGGTCGTAAATGAACGGCACCGTGCCAAGCGACTCGTTGGTGACAACGATGGTGATGACCAGCATGCCTGCCGGATCGCTGGTGATCGGCCCGGCGCGTACGCGCAGGCTGAAGGGAGCCGTGGCTGCACGACCGATGAGTGACTGGTGATTGCCCCGGTCGCTTGCTCTGGGCAGCCATTCACATGGCACACCCTCGTCAAAGCCCGGAATAACCGACGATGCCAGTCTGGGAATCAGGTTCGGCCCTGCCAGCATGAGCAGCAGAATGAGCAGGAAAAGCCCGACAATGGCGTTTGGGCGTCCACCGCGCATAAGCCTTCGCTAGCCTTCCCTGTGTTCCAGCCAGTCCCGGATCATCTCGACCAGCGTCTCTGCCGGCGTCTCTTCGACGTCGAACCAGTGGATGCCGTCGTCGTGGCCGCGGAACCAGGTGTATTGCCGGCGGATGAAATCGCGGTTGGCGCGTTTTGTCGCCGCCAGCGCTGCTTCCAGCGAGCACTCGCCGCGCAGATGGGCCGCCAGTTGGCGGTAGCCCAGCCCGCTCATCGACGGGAGGTGCGGATCGTAGCCCGCAGCGAGCAATGCGCTGACCTCCTCAAGAAAACCGGCGCGCATCATGTCCTCCAGCCGGCGGTCGGCGCGCGCGTAGAGCCGTTCTCTGTTCATCGTCAAACCGAGCTGCAGAATATCATAGGGCGGCGGTTGCTTGTGTCGCTGGCCCGCGAGTGGCTGCCCGGTTGCGGCGACGATTTCAATAGCCCGTATCACACGCCGGGGATTGCGCTGGTCGATGTTTTCGAGCGCGGTTGGGTCGAGCGCCTGCAGTCTTTCGACCACGGCGCCAAGCCCTTCGCGCGCTGCCAGTTGTTCCAGTTCGGCACGCAGCGCCGGGTTCGGCGGCACTTCGGGAATTGTCCAGCCTTCGACGACTGCGCTGATGTACTGGCCTGTGCCTCCAACGAGCAGCGGAAGGCGACCGCGCTGCCAGATGCCGTCAATTGCTCGATAGGCCAGCCGCTGAAATTCGGCGGCGGACAGCGTTTCGTCCGGTTCGACAACGTCGATCAAATGATGGGGGACGAGCGCCTGCTGCTCGGCGGTAGGTTTCGCCGTGCCGATGTCCATGTGACGATAAATCTGGCGGCTGTCCGCGCTGACGATTTCGCCATTCAGCGCCTGCGCTACAGCAATCGCATAGGCTGTCTTGCCGACGGCTGTTGGGCCAAGGATGACGACGAGCGGGGTTTTACCAGTCAAGCGCGTTCTCCGCGTGTTCGATGAGCGGCGGCGCGGATGGGCGCAGCCCAACCGCTACGATATCGACGCGCCAGTTTGCGTCCTCCAGCTCATGCTCGCTCAGGTAGGCATGTGCCAGTCGCGCCAGCCGCTCCTGCTTGACGGGGCCAACACTCTCGAACGCCGCCGCAGTTGCGCCACCGGAACGCGCGCGCACCTCGACAAAAACCAGCGTTTCGCCATGCCGGGCGATAATGTCAATCTCGCCCTGACGGCAACGCCAGTTCGTTTCGACAATGCGATAGCCGCGCTGATGTAAATATTCCGCAGCGGCGCGTTCGGCCTGCGCTCCGCGCTCCCGGCGCTGGGTCATCGTTTGCAAAAGTCTCCTTCAAATGTGGGCGAAATAAGGTGTTAATTAGTATAATGCTAGCGCCCTTCCGGGCATGTCTTGTTTCCACTACTGGCTACACACAAATACCATGTCCTGGTTGGTTGTGTTTCATTATGGCTCGGGTTGCAGCGGGGCGTGTTTGTGCCGCGCTGCCAGCTCTATCTCTGGAGAGGATACATGGATTTTATCATAGCCAACGCGAATTGGGTTTCGCTCGTCGTCAGCGTCTTCGGCGTCGTGTTTGCGCTTGTGCTAAGAAGCTGGATTCTTTCACAGGACAGCGGCAACGAACGCATGATGAAGATTTCTGGCGCGGTCCAGAAGGGGGCGCAGGCATTTCTGTCCCGTGAGTATCGCGCCGTTGCGATTTTCGTCGGTGTGGTCGCCGTGCTGCTGCTGGTGCTGGGCCTGCTGCCCGGCAGCGGCATGAGTCCGTGGACGGTGCTGGCCTTCGTTTCCGGCGCGGTTGCTTCGGCGCTCGCCGGTTACATCGGCATGAACGTCGCTGTACGTTCCAATGTCCGCACGGCGGCGGCGGCTTCTCGGAGCCTCAATCAGGGTCTGCGCGTGGCGTTCGCCAGCGGGACCGTCATGGGAACGATGGTTGTGGCGCTGGCGCTGCTCGGCATCAGCATTCTGATCTTCGTGCTCAACAGCGTGATTCCAGACCGCGCAGCGGCGGCGAACGCGCTGGCGGGCTTCGGCTTTGGCGCGACCTCCATCGCCATCTTCGCTCGTGTCGGCGGCGGTATCTTTACCAAGGCGGCGGACGTTGGAGCTGACCTCGTGGGCAAGACCGAGGCCAATATTCCCGAAGATGACCCGCGCAATCCGGCTGTGATCGCCGACAATGTGGGCGACAACGTGGGTGACGTCGCGGGAATGGGCTCGGACCTGTTCGAAAGCTATGCGAGTTCGATCATTGCTGCCATCGCCATCGCAACGCTGGGGCAGGGCGTCGCTGCCGACCGCATCGCCGCGGGCGCAGCGTTTCCGTTGCTGGTGGCGGCGGCCGGTTTGCTGATCGGGGTCGGCTGCACCTATCTGGTGCGTACTGAAGAAAATGCCACTCAGGAAAACCTGCTGGCCAGCCTGCGCCGGGGCGTTTACACCGCCAGCGCGCTGGTCGTGGTCGCCGTGGTGGTTCTTGGGCTGCTGCTTGATCTCGGTCTGGGCGTTGTGATCGCTACCATTGCCGGCCTCGCCGCGGGCGTGGCAATCGGTTATTCGACCGAATACTTCACGTCGGATACTTATCGTCCGACTCAGGAGCTGGCTGAAAGCTCGACGGGTGGCCCGGCCATCATTATCATTCGCGGTCTGGCGCTTGGCATGCGCAGCACGGTTCCGCCTGTGGCGATCGTCGTGGTGGCAGTGCTCATCGCGGCCTATGCAGCGGGCCTGTATGGCGTCGCAATGGCGGCGGTAGGCATGTTGGCGACGCTCGGTATCACGCTGGCGACGGACGCTTACGGCCCGGTGGCCGACAACGCGGGCGGTATCGCCGAAATGGCCGAGCTGGAAGACACGGTTCGCGAGCGTACTGACGCGCTTGACAGCCTCGGCAATACGACCGCCGCGACCGGCAAGGGCTTTGCCATCGGTAGCGCCGTCATGACTGCACTCGCGCTAACCTCGGCGTTTGTGACGGCGACAGGTATGGGCACTGAGGTCAACATCCTCGATCCGCGCCTGTCAACCGGCCTGCTGATCGGCGCGGTGCTGCCTTTCCTGTTCAGCGCGCAGACCATGCTGGCGGTCGGCAAGGCCGCGCAACAGATCGTGGTTGAGGTGCGCCGCCAGTTCCGGGAAATTCCCGGTCTGATGGAAGGCAAGGCTGATCCGGATTATGAAACCTGCGTTGCGATCAGCACCGACAGCGCCATCCGCGAGATGGTCGCGCCTGCGGCCATCGCCGTGGCGACGCCGATCGTTATCGCGCTGCTGGCGATCATCGGCCGTGGTGGCAACGTGATCGGCAATTTCGTCGGCGTGGAAACGCTGATTGGCGTGCTGCTTGGTTCGTTGATTTCCGCCTTCACGCTGGCTGTTATGATGGCCAATTCGGGCGGCGCGTGGGACAACGCCAAGAAGTACATCGAGCGCGGCAATCTGGGCGGCAAGGGCAGCGATGCCCACAAGGCGGCGGTCGTCGGCGACACGGTGGGCGACCCGTTCAAGGATACCTCCGGCCCGTCGCTGAACATCCTGCTGAAGCTGCTGGCGATTGTATCGCTGGTGATCGCGCCGTTGCTGGCGACCGGCGCTTAACCCGGAGAACCGGATGTGAATCAAAAGGGCGGCTCGTTATCGAGCCGCCCTTCTTTTAGTCAGTTTCGGGGAAGGACCGGGCGAAACTTATAACCGTAGACGATGACACCTTTAGGGCCTTCGGTGGTCAACCTGCGGGTGACCATCTCAACGCGGTCGCCAATCGCGACTGGCCCATCGACGTCGGTGATCTGAGCGGTGATGATCGGGCCTTCATCAAGCCGGACCAGGGCCAGAACGTACGGGCTTTGCTCCTCAAAGCCTTCCGGCGGGTCCTGAACAACCGTGTAGCTGTAAATCTCTCCGGTTCCGGAAAACGCAAATCGTTCGCCCGGAGGCAGGCTGGCATCTTTCTGAGGTAGCGTCACCATAGCTACCGGCCCGCTACCATGGCGTGTTCCCGGTTCGACGCTGCCGGGCGCGGCGCTGTCCGCACGATTTCAACAGCCGGGGCAGGCCGAGTCTGCAGGCAAACTTCACCGTTCTGGAACCGCATCCCCTCAAGACGATAGCGCTGTGAATTCATACGCCAGTGACGTGAAATCTGCATGTTGGATACCTCTCGCTTACGTTCAATTGCTTGTGCGATTCCGCACGATTTGCCTCGCATTGTAGGTTTCTGGCGCTATCAAAACCTATCAGGGGCGGCCTGAGAGCTATCAAACGCTCTCGTAAACCGCTGTTTTCGTTCAAACCAGCGCCTGTAGAACGTGGGTTACCGCAGTGCTTCCAAGCCCGCCAAGACTCTGAATCAGCGCCGTGCGCGCGCCCGATACCTGATTCGGACCGGCCTCGCCACGCAGTTGCAGACAGGCTTCAACTGCCTGATAGACGCCGGCAGCGCCGACCGGGTTGCCGCGACTTTTCAGACCGCCGAAGGTGCTGATCGGCAGCCTGCCATCCAGACCAATCGCGCCCTCCTGTGCCAGGCGCCAGCCCTGTCCGCGTTCGGCGAACCCGCAGGCTTCCAATGACAGCGCCGCCAGAATGGTGAAGGCGTCGTGCAGTTCGAACAGATTGACGTCATCCGGGCTGATGCCGGCCTGAGCATAGGCCAGGCTGGCCGATTGGCTGGCAGCGCTCAGGAACAGCATGTCCTGGCGATCCTGCAGGGCAAACCGGCTCGTGGCGACGGCGCTTGCGCTCAGCCGTACCGGATGCGGCGAGAGGTCAGCCGCCCGTTCGGCGGTTGTCAGCACAACCGCCGCCGCGCCATCTGCGTCGGGCGCGCTGTCGAACAGGCCAACAGGTTCGGCTACCATCGGTGAACGCGCGAAACTGCCCGGTTTGAGGGTGTTGCGGAACATGGCATTGGCATTCTTCGAGCCGTTAGCGTGCGCGTTAACGCTAAAGCCCTCGAATGCGCTCAGTTCCACGCCGTATTCCTCCATGTAACGGCGCATGAGCAGCGCCGCCAGCGCGGTCAGCGTTGCGCCGTGGATTGCTTCGTAATCCGCATCGAGCGCGGTATTGCGCGCGCGTACGCGCGCGCTGCCCAGCATGTCCGTTGACTTTTCGACGCCGACGACAATGGCTGTGTCCACTGCGCCGGAGGCAACGGCCAGATAACCCGCGCGTAGGGCGGCCCCACCCGAAGCATCAGCGGCGTCGACAGCCCAGGCTTCAATCCCCGCTAGACCAGCATGGTCTGCTATTAACGCGCCGAGATGAGACTGGCTGCTGATAGTCGCGCCGAAGGCGTTGCCTACGTAGAGCGCGTCAACCTGATCCGTGCCGGCGTCTTCCAGCGCGGCGTGGATGGCATCGGTTGCGAGCGAGCGCAGGCTGCTTTCCCAGTGTTCTCCGACCGGCGTCTGTCCGACGCCAATAATGGCAACATCACGCATGGTCAATTCCTCAAAAGGCCGCGGTAGCGGCAGTAGGTTCCATAATCAATCAACGTGCGGCGGGCGATGTAGTCGCGGGTTTTGGGCGCGCGTTCGGCCATTCCCCGAATGCGTTCGGTGACCAGCAGATCGAAGGCGTCCGAACCTGCCCCGCTGCCATAGCTCACCATCAGAATACGGTCGCCCGGTTCGGCAATATCCAGAATGGCGGTCAGCCCCAGCATGCAGGAACCGGAATAAACGTTGCCGACTTCTCCGGCCAGCAGCCCGGGTTTAATCTGCTCGGCGCTGAATCCGAGCATGGTCGCCGCGCGCTGCGGGAATTTGACGTTGGGCTGGTGGAAAACGGCATACGTGTAGTCAGACGCCGAAGTGCCCATCAGTTCCATCAGCGTTCGCGCTGCCGTAAGCGTATGATTGAAGTACGCCGGTTCGCCCGTGAACCGTTCGCCGTGGCTGGGATAGCTTTCGTCTGCCCGCCGCCAGAAATCCGGCGTATCGGTGACGAAGCTGTAGCTACCCTGATAAACGGCGCATGCTTCATCCGCCGGGCCGATGATGAACGCCGCGCCGCCGGACGCAGCCGTGTATTCCAGCGCGTCTCCGGGCCGGGATTGCGCCGTATCCATGCCAATGCTCAAGGTATACGCGCCCATGCCGCTGCCTACCAGACCAATCGACGCCTGAACTGCTTCAGTGCCGGCCTTGCACGCGAACTCCCAGTCCGCGGCCTGAATGTTGGGCGACGCGCCGATGCTTTCGGCGACAATGGTGCTGGTGGGTTTGACCGCGTAAGGGTGGCTTTCGCTGCCAACCCAGACGGCCCGAATCTGGCGCACATCAATTTGCGCGCGCGCCAGCGCATTACGGGCGGCTTCGATGGACATCGTGGTGACGTCCTCGTCGGGGCCGGCGACCGCTTTTTCCGTTACCGGGCTGGGGCTAAGGCCGTTGGTCCAGATGCGAGAGACTTCGGAACCGGGCAGACGATAACGTGGCACGTAAGCGCCGTAACCCACGATGCCGACCTGCCGGTCAGGCCGTAGCAGATAGGTTGAGCGGCCGTGATGGTTGTTGGTGTTGTGTTCCATAGGCTTAGGTTTCCTGTAGCGTTTCCACGAGCGCGCGCGCTCGTTCCAGGCGAATGTTGTTTTCCCGGATCATCTGCTCGACCACGCGGCCAACCAGCGCGCCGGACGCGCCAGCAGCAACGGCCAGTTGGCGGGCATGCATTCGCATATGACCGCGCTGAATGCCATCGGTTGCCAGAGCGCGGATGGCGGCCAGATTTTGTGCCAGCCCCACGGCGGCCATGACCTCCGCCAGTTCGCGGGCGGAAGTGACGCCGAGAATCTGGAGCGCGACCTGCGCCGCGGGATGCACGCGCGTAGCGCCGCCGACGATGCCCACCGCCAGCGGTAGCTCTATCTCGCCATGCAGATTGCCGTCGCTGTTCTGTCGCCAGCGGGTGAGGCTGGTGTAGCTGCCGTTTCTGGCGGCGTAGGCATGCGCGCCTGCCTCGACCGCTCGCCAGTCGTTGCCGGTAGCGATGACAACCGCGTCGATGCCGTTCATGATGCCCTTGTTATGCGTCGTCGCGCGGTAGGGATCGGCTTCGGCAAACGCGCTTGCTTCGACAATGGCGCGCACGACAGCCGCTCCATCGAGGGTATCGGTCGCCAGTTCCGCGGCCGGGATCACGCATTCGGCGCGCGCTTTTCGCTGGTCGCTGAGGTTGCTCAGGATGCGGAGATTGACGCGGCCACCCGTGATCTCTTCGACCGCCGGCGCAAGATGTTCGACGGCGGTGTTGATGGCATTCGCGCCCATCGCGTCCCGCGTATCGTACAGCAGATGCACGACCAGCATCGGGCCGGCCGGCGTTTCGGCCAGCACCCGCACCTGTATGTCGCGCGCGCCGCCGCCGTGCCTGACGATGCTGCCGCCGGTAGCGTTGGCCTGTTCCAGCAGCGCTGCTTTGTTCGCCAGCACCGCGTTCGCCGCAGCTTCCATGTCCGGCACATCCAGAACCTGAATTTGGCCGATCATGATCGGCTCGTCGCTCCGGGTTGTGAAACCTCCGCCGGCGCGGGCCAGTCTGGCGGCATTGCTCACCGCCGCGACGACCGATGGCTCTTCAATGACCATCGGGATCAGGTAGTCCCTGCCGTTGATCAGGAAGTTGGTGGCGATTCCGAGCGGCAGCGGGTATACGCCCACCGCATTCTCGATCATCAGGTCGGCCTGTGCCGCGCTGAGGCTGTTGATGCCGAGCAACACGGTTTGCTGCTCTGGAGACAACTGCGCCCATTCTGCTGTCAGTGCGGCCCGTTCGGCCAGTGGTCGCTTGTAAAAGCCGGGAAGTCGTGAGGTGTTTTTATTCTGCATATCCGAACTCTAGTCTGAGGAGGCTCTCAAAAGCTATCAGAGCGGGCGATTGTCGTGAAAAGAGGTACAAAATTTCACGGTTGGCTAATCTGCTCGCAGAACCAGATGGAAGTCTGTGGGATACGTCTCCGCGCCGAGCGCGACACCCCATTCAGCGGGAGCGCTGCCAATAAGCTGCCCCTGCCAGGCGATTTCGCCATTTAACCGCAGCGTGGCGTTGCCGGAGCGGTCTACATGAAGATAAACCCGATTGAGGCCGCTGCGTAGATGGAGGAATGGACGCCAGTCGTTCAACCCGATCGAAAAATAGCTCTCGTTATCCAGCAGGATGTACACCGGCGCAGCCGCAGCTCCAAGCCATAATCCCCATACCGGCGCAGGCCCGGCAGGCAGCATTTGTGCTTCGATCGTATAGGGTGGGGATGGCAACGGCCCGGCCCCATATCGTGCGATGCCAGCGCGCTCGTCCAGCCGGCTGAGTCCGGCCAATTCTCGTATCGAAAGCATGACCGTCGCCGCTTGTGGCGGATTGGCAACACCGGCAATCGAGACCGCGATCAGAATCAGGCTGCCAGCCAGCAGCGCGAGTAACACGCGCTTCATCAAAAGGAGTTTTGAAGCCGTGGAGCCTCCGTTGACACTGGACGAGCCGGGACGTATGCTAATGGGCATGATCGTCAGACCACTTCGCGTTTACGTCTCGCCCGTCTTTCGGCGGATTGGGCTGATGCTTTTGGCTGCGGTTGTGACGCTTGCCAGCCCGGCCTTGCCCGCCGGTGGGCAGGATGCCCCGGCAACGCCGGAAGTGGCGGTTACGGATCGGGTGGCCCCGGTCTGGGATGGAACCTACCGGCGCATTCGCGTGCCGATTCTGATGTATCACTATGTGAGTCCGCTGCCTGAAAACGCGGACGAATACCGGCGCGAACTGACGATTTCCCCCGACACTTTCCGCGCGCATCTGGAATATCTCTTTTTTGAAGGGTTCACGCCAATTTCGCTCTATGATCTTGACGAGGCGCTGCTGACAGGGCGCGAGTTGCCGGCAAAGCCGGTCGTCCTGACCTTCGACGACGGGTATATCGATCACTACACACACGTTTTTCCGCTGCTCAAACAGTACGGTTTCACCGGAACCTTCTTCATTATCACAGGGCGTGTCGATGCGCGCGATCCCAATTACGTCAGTTGGGAGCAGGTCGGCGAAATGGCTGCGGCGGGCATGGACATGGAACCGCATACCAAAAATCATGTCAGCCTGCAGGGGCGCGACTATGATTTTCTGGTCTATGAAATGCTGGGCAGCATCGAGAGCATCAAGGCGCACACCGGGCGGCAACCGCACCTTTTCTCCTATCCGGTCGGCCAGTATGACGCCGACACGCTGGCTGTCGCGCGTACATTGCCGATCTGGCGGGCAGTTACTACCGCCAATGGCCGCTACCATACCACCGACAACCGGCTGGAGATGCCGCGGGTCCGCATTACAGGGGGCATGAGCGCGCCGGCGCTGGCTTCCGTTCTTCGCGGCGACTAAAACAAAAACCCGCACGCAGCGGGCTTTTAACAGGGTGGTTCAGGCTGGTTAGTCGGGGAGAATGCGCGTATCCAGGAAGTAATCCAGCCAGACGACAAACACCAGACCCATCGGAATTGCCGTCGTCACAAAATAGAGCGTGCCGTATTTTTCAATGGTGATGGGGACGCCGGCATTAGGCCCCATCCACGGCAGGATGAGCGTCACAAAGGCGGCGGTGACGAGAAAACCGAGCGCCATGGATACCACCCAGACAATAATACGGCGAAGGGTAAGCGAGGACATGCCGAATTGTCTCCTAACGTCCGTAGAGAATTTGTACCTGTCTATTGTAAACGGGAAAGGGGGCAGGCTGCAAGTCGAAGCCGGAACGGTGGTTGTGAAAGCCGCTGAAGTCCAGTATTATCTGGCGAATGTTTGAAATCTTTGTGCGCTGTATGGTGTTTTCACTATATAAGCAAGCAATCGTTCGTACAGGCGGCGCTCTGTCGTACGCCTTTGCTTTTCACACCTGAAACCAGTGGGTAATGACTGGGGGGAATTTGCGTGGCTGATCTTTTTGACAAGCTCGGAACCTTTACCCAGGCCAAGGAGGCCATGGCGCTGGGAATATACCCTTATTTCCGCGCCTTAAGCGTGTCCGAGGGGACCACGGCTATTTTTGAAGGCAAAGAAGTGGTCATGATCGGCTCCAACAACTATCTTGGCCTGACGACCGACGAGCGCGTGCGGCAAGCGGCCATTGAAGCGGTGGAGCGATATGGGACGAGCGTAACCGGTTCGCGGTTTTTGAACGGTACGCTCGAACTACACCTGGAACTGGATCGCCGTCTGGCGAAATTTGTTGGGAAAGAGGCCGCGCTCGTATTCCCGACCGGCTATCAGACCAACGTCGGCACGATTACGGCGCTGGTTCAAAAAGGCGATTACGTCATCATCGACAAGGATGACCACGCCAGCATCGTCGATGGTTGCATGATGTGCCGTGGCGAAATGAGGCGCTTCCGGCACAATGATCTGGATAGCCTGGATGAGGTGCTGAGCAAGTTGCCTGCGTCGGCGGGCAAGCTGGTGGTCGTTGACGGCGTCTACAGTATGGGCGGCGATCTGGCGCCGCTGCCGGAGTTGGTCGCGATTTGCAAGAAGCATGGCGCGCGGATCATGGTCGATGACGCGCACGGGATCGGCGTGACCGGCGGCGGGCGCGGCACGGCAGCGCACTTTGGGCTGACCGACGAAGTTGATCTGATCATGGGGACGTTCAGCAAGAGCTTTGCCTCGATCGGCGGGTTCATCGCCGGCAGCGCGGACGTCATTCACTATATTCAGCATCACGCGCGTTCGCTCATTTTCTCGGCAGCGCTGCCCGCGCCCAACGCGGCGGCGGTTCTCCGCGCGCTGGAGATCATCGAAACCGAGCCGCAGCATGTGGAACGGCTGTGGGAAAACGCCAATTACATGCGCGATGGCCTGAAGCAGCTTGGCTATGATGTCGGCGGCAGCAACACGCCGATCATTCCCGTCATCCTGCGCGACGACTACCGCACGGTTCTGGCATGGCACGCGCTGATCGAAGAAGGCGTGTATACCAATCCGGTTGTGCCGCCCGGTGTGCCGCCGAACCAGAGTCTGCTACGAACCAGCTATATGGCGACGCACCAGCGCGAACATCTGGACCGCGCGCTGGCAGCGTTCAAGGTGGTTGGGGAGCGGCTCGATTTGGTGTCGTCAAGCCAGGCACTGGCCTCAACCGAGGCAGAAGCTGCACCCTGACGGAAGCAGAGCAGATGGCGTAAGGAAAGGGCAGCACTGGCTGCCCTTTTTCGTTTCCGCTTCAGGCTACAGTTCCCTGAAGTTTCCCTTGACACTCGTAGGCTGAGCTGGTATCCTTCGGCTTATTGAAAGGGGACGTGGTGTAGCGGTTAACATACTGCCCTGTCAAGGCAGAGATCGCGGGTTCGAACCCCGTCGTCCCCGTCCGGCGTATCATTAGAGCCTACGAATATCCGTAGGCTCTTTTGATTCATTTTCCCCTCGAATTTTCTGGTTCACAAGCCGCACTTGTTATCACTATCGGGGTAATATCAGCATTTCCGCGTATAGCACGCGGGCTCTTGCAAGGACGCTCGTTCTGGTGTGCGCCGTAACGCCGGCTGGCACAGTGCGAGAGGGAATCAGCATATACTGTAGGCATCATTGAGGCAGCTAGAGGCGGGCTCTCACTGCGCGTAGCCGCAGCGGTAAAGCACGACCAGATAATCTGGTTTCAGTTCGAGCGATTTCCTGAACCAAGGGATCGCACTCTCGTAGTTCTGCTGCGCATAATACTGGTAACCTAACATATAAGGATACTTGGGGTTGTCTGGCGCATCCTGAACGAGAAGAGCATACACTTCGATCGCGTCAGCATACTCTTCGGCGCGCGACAAGTACCAACCGAGTTTGTCCTTGGCTCGGCGATTTTCAGGTGCTGCTTCAACGGCTTGACGAGCTGTGATGGCTGCCTCATTCCACCGTTGCTGCCCTGCAAATCCCTCCGCTTTTTCTAAGAGACCGTCGATATCAGCCATGACCATCCTATCC
>QGUR01000037.1 GCA_003242205.1 Chloroflexota bacterium
CCTCTTCCTGCGCGGCCTTGTCGTCGAGCGACTCGACCAACCACTCCGGCATGGCGTCCAGATCGGCTTCGGCGGGCGAATCGAGTTCGCGCAGCCAGTCGGGCACATCGTCTCCGAGCGCTCCGGCTTCAACCGGCAGCGGTTCTTCGTCTTCCGCAAGTTCACGCAGCCAGTCGGGCAGGTTGATGAGTTCGCCCGCTTCGAGCGTGGTTTCTTCCGGCAGATTGGCCTCGGCCAGAAGCTGCTCGCCGCTTTCCCGAACCAGCCGCTCTACTGCAGCAATCCGTTCAGGATCGCTGATGTTGCGCGTATACCACTCCGGAATCGCGTCGGGATCGTCGAGTCCCTGCTGCTCCAGATCGAAGGCTTCGACCCAGGGATCGTTAGGGTCAATCTCGAAATCGAGGCTGGCGAGGGCCTCTTCCGGCGCTTCGTAGAGGTCGCCCGCGTCGGCAAAGATGCTGTCGAAGTCCAATTCCCCTTCGGTTGGCAGGTCTTCCTTCAGCCAGTCGGGAAAGTCGGTTACGGCTGGCGGTTCGGGAATGTCTTCGGTCAGCACCGGGCCGGTTTCGGACGGCGGCCATCCCCCTTCCGGTGGCGGGCCGACCTGTTCCAGCAGCCAGTCGGGAAGCTCCGCCGGAACAGGTGGCTCGTTGTCTCCAAGCCGGGCTTCCTCTTCCAGACTTTTTACGTAGAGATCGGCCTGTCGTTCGAGGAACGCCTGCATTTGTTCAGGCGAGACAGTACCAGCCTCAATCGCCTGTTGGATGGCCTGTTCGTCGATTTCGGCGTCAGCGTTCTTGGCTTCTTCGGCCTCGTCTGTCGCAACCAGCCGCTCTTCATCGAAACCCTGCGAACCGGCCAGCGAGTCCAGCCATTCGGTCGGGTCGTCCAGTTTCAGCGGTTCGGCAGGAGCAGGGCGGCGCGGTTCAATCGGCGCGTCGAACGAGAACGGTTTGTAACCCGGTTCGTCGATGACGACATTTTCCGGAACCGGGATGTTCATCGGCGTCGAGGTCGTCAGTTCCTCGCTCTTCGCACCCTGACGCCGGGCCAGATTTTCCAGCCATGCCATCGGGTCAACGCCGCTGGCGAACGGATCGGTAACCGTTTCTGTCTCGGTCTTATCCTGCGGTGGCTCGCTGTCGTCAGCGGTGAGCGCCGACAGGTCAATGCTGGTTTCTTCGCTGGCCAGATTTTCCAGCCATGCCATTGGGTTGGCGGCCTCTTCTGCCTTGTCCTGCGCGTGGCGTTCGATCTCGTCCGTGAGCGCGTTGAGGTCGAGGTTGAACAGCAGGTCGCTCTGATCCGCGGCCAGACTTTCCAGCCATGCCAGACCATCATCGGGCGCGCTCGGCTCCGGCTCCGGTTCAGGCGCCGGTGGCGGCGGAGGTGGTGGAGCCGGTATGCGCGGCGGTGGCGCTGATGGACGGGGCGGCGGCGCAGACTGCCAGACCGGACTGGAAGGCAGGGGCAATGGCGCCGGTGGCGGCGTCTGCGGGCGGGGGGGAGGCCCCGACTGAGAGATGCGCGGTTCAGGCGGCGGCGCTGGTCGCGGTGTTTCGCGCGCCGGTGGCTCAGGCCGTTCCTGACCATAGGGGACGTAGCCCGGCTCGTCAATCACTACCGAATCGGGGTCGATCTCGGGAATCTCAACGTCCGCCGACGTGATGAGTTCTTCGGCATTTGCCCCTTGGCGTTTGGCCAGACTTTCCATCCAGGCCATCAACTCTTCCTGGGACATTGAGTCGAAATCGGGCATGTTGTCGGCGGGTGGCATTCCTGCGTCCTCTCAGCCAAAACTGATTTCAGCCAGGCCGGTCTCGTGGCCTGGTGCATAAACCGGTGTCAGACACTCACTCCGCGCGGTGCGCGCGCAACCAGGCGGGCGGCTTGCTGAAGACAAATGGCGACGCCGGCTTTTCGGCGGGTTCGTCAGCGGCGTCCGCAACGGTGGGTTCCGGCGCCGGCTGCGTTTCTTCTTCAACGATTTCGTTCAGCCAGTCAAAGTCCCGGGGGGGCTGCGTTTCCTGAACAGGCTCCGCTTCGGCCTCTGGCGCGGCTTCCACCTCGGCAACTGGCTCTTCCAGTTCCTCCGGCGTTGGCTCGTAATCGAGATCGACGCCGGGAACCATAGCGTTCAGCCAGTCGGGCGCGTTCTGCGCCGGGCGGTGCTCGGTCTCAAACGCTAGCTCGTCCGGCGCGAAAGCATCCTCTGCTTCCAGTTCAAATTCAACGGGAGCGACCGGCTCTCCGAGTTCGGGCAGTTCTTCGGCTTCGGTTTCCGGCTGTTCCGGCTGGTTGCCCATCAGCCACGCGGGCTGTGCCTCCTGAACAGGCTCCGCTTCGGCCTCTGGCGCGGCTTCCACCTCAGCGGCTTCTTCCGCCGCTTCCGTTTCCGGTTGTTCAGACGTTGTTTCAGCCTCGAGTGCGTTCAGCCAGTCGGGCGTTTCGGAAACGGCGGCGCTTTCCATCGTTTCGATTTCGCTGGCCCAGACGAATTCCTCCACCTCCTGTTCGGTGGCTGCCTCCGCCGGTTCGACCGGCGCGCTCGTACCTGTTTCCGGCTCCAGTTCCTTCAACCAGTCGGGCACGTCCGCGTTTGCCACAGGTTCGCGATCGGCGGCTTCAACATCGCTCACCCATTCAAATTCCGATTCGCCGGATTCTCCCGGTTCCGAAGCCGGCGCGGGCGTTTCGGCAGGGGAAAGCGACGCCAGCCAGCCAGCTTCTTCGACGTTTTCGTTCGTCTCGACACCGAAATCATCTGCCCAGACGAAGCCTTCGTTTTCTTCGGCCGCCGGGCTTTGCAATGCGCCGGTTTCTTGCGTTTTTGCCGCTTCGCTGCTCTCTTCTTCTTCGATCAACTCGTCGATCCAGCCAAACTCAAAATCGCTGTCTTCGCCGCCCGAGGGTTCGAGCGGCGTGGCCGGTTGCCGTGATGGCATTTCCTGTGTCGGTGGCTGTAATTCGCTCAACCAGTCGGGTATATCCCCTGGTTCTGCCGCTGCTTTGTCCGCCTCATCCAGCTCAAAGTCGGCTAACCAGGGTGGTCCGGACGTGACAGGCGGCGTTTCAGCTTCCTCGCCGGGTGGCTGGGCATGCCATTCGAACACGCTCTCGCTTGCTTCCTGCGATGCCGGCGCGGCATCACTCTGAGCTTCGATGGACGAACGCCACTCGAACTCGTCAAACTCGGCTTCGCCGCCGGGTTGTGAGGCCTGCTCGCTTTCAGCGGATGCTTCGTTTTCCTGCGCTTCGGGATTCAATTCGGACAACCAGTCGGGTATTTCTGCCGGCTCCGGCGCGTCGACCTCGCTTTCGTCGTCCTGAAAATCCCTCAGCCAGTCCGGTGTGCCGGTATCCGGTTCCGGGCGCTCGTTCTGACCGCCGAGCCAGTCGGGTGTTGGATTCTTGTCTTGTTCTGACATATCCTCTAGCCTGTCCGCCATCATGGCTTCTTGTCGGGTAGGGGCATCAACCGGCCCGCTCGTCTCGACAAAGTCCGCGGTGCCGCGTTCAACTTCCAGTATATTCATTTCGTCTGTGTTCGCCTGGCCATCCGGATGATGGGCAGAGGGCGAGCTATCCACCGCGGCGGCTTCGGCTGCCGGGTCTTCGAGCGTTTTCAGCCAGTCAAAGGATTCCTCTTCGACCGGAGCGACCGGGCTTTCGATGGGCATTTGCGCGGCTACAACGTCGCTGCCCGGTTCGGCCTCGTCGTCGAGGCCTTCGATCAGGCTCTCATCCTGCAGCCAGACATAATCGTCATTGTCCTCATCGTCGTTCACCTCGAACGTCGGCGCGGCCTCGGGATTCGCGACGTGAAGCTGGCCTGTCTCGTAAAGCCATGCGTACGGGCTGTTGTCGTTTGCGTCGTCAGAGGCAGGTTCGCCGGCGGCCGCCGTTGCGCTCGGTGTGTCTTGCGCTTCGGCTTCCGGCTTTTCTTCGCTCCAGATGATATCCTCATAACCCTGCATCCAGCCGAGCGGATCGGCGGCAGGGTCCTGGATTGGCGTATCGTCGCCGGTATCGAACGGATCCTGAACGGGCGGTTCAGCCGGTTCGTCGCTGACTTCGATGCCCCGTTCGCGCATCCAGGCGAACGGGTCTTCATCGTCGCCGGTTTCGATTTCCTCCGATGCTGCGCTCTCATCCAGTTCGACGCCGCTTTCGTGCCGGGAAGCAGGCGGCGCTGGCTCGTCATCATCGAGGATCAGACCGCGTTCGCGCATCCAGGCATAGGGATCGTCCTCGTCCGAGGCGTTCGGTTCAGGCTCGGCAATCTGTTCCTGAAGGAGTTCAAATCCCGGTCGCTGGACAATCTCGTCAATTTCCGCGTCAGGATCGCGCAGCCAGGCCAGCGGATCGTCATCATTTTCATGATCTGTACCGCTGTCTGAGTTTTCCAGCCAGTCGGGTGCTTGCTTTTCTCCGGTATCTTCGGGTTTCGAGAAAATACTGGCGAGTGGAGACGTTTCCGTTCGCAATTCGCGCGCGGCGATGCTGGTGGTCGCTTCCGGTGGCTCAAAGCCCTCGACCGGATCGTCGAAACGCAGCTCATCTTCCGAGCGCTGCTGCCGGGCGGACTCCAGTTCGGAGGTCGGCTTGATGAGCGCCGCCAGTTCGTCAGGGTTGAGCGGCTCCGATTCGTCGTCTTCAACGTCGAGCGACAGCCTCGGTTCGTCAACGACGAATGGTTTCCTGACTACCGTCGGGCTGGTGTCTTCGAAGCCGGGGAAATCGACATCGTTCCGCGCTTCGGTGAGGTTGGCGTCCGGCCTGTCTGGTTCGCCCGCCGGGCTTTCGCTGCCGCTCAGCGCCTCAAGCCATTCGGGCCGGCTCGAAGTCAGCATTTCCGTGGCGTGGCGGCGGTAATCAAGTTCGGTCAGCACAAAGGCGTCGTCCGGGGCTTCCGTGCCGGTTGCAATTTCGAGCGCGAGGTATGGGTCGAGCGATTCCAGCCGGTTGACATAGTGCTGCGCGTCCGAGGGGCGGCCCTCCTGCAGCCAGAGGCGCGCGAGGATCGCGTTCGCGGATAGGCAGTCGGGCAGCGTTTCCAGCACGTCAAGCGCGATTTCCGCCGCCTCGACATGGCGACCGGCTTCCCAGAGCATCTCCGCCATCAGGACGCGCAGATCGAGTCGGTTCGGCTGCTTCTCCAGCGCGCTTCTTAAGGTTTCGGCGGCCTGTTCGTAGCGGCCCGCACGCGCATACTGGCGGGCGACCGCGCCGGAGGTCAACTGGATACGCGTGGCGTCCGTGTTGCGATAGTGCTGGTACAGTTCGGTCAGCGTGTTGAGCAATTCCTGATTATTGGGGTCCTGCTCCAGCGCTCGTTCCAGATGCCAGATGGCGTCGTTGCCGCGGTTCTGCTCTTGCCTGATCTCGCTCAGACCGGCATGAGCGATGGCATCGTTCGGAACAGCGGCGAGCACCCGGCGCAGCACGGCATCGGCTTCGTCCCAGCGTGCGTTATACAGCAGCGCGCGGCCAAGCTGACGATAAGTGGCGACGTTCTTGGGATAGGTTTTCAGAATATGGCGGCAGTGGAGTATGGCTTCGTCGGTCGCGTTGGTTCGCAGTAGGTCGTCGAGCTTGGCCAGGTACGCCCTAAGATGAATTGTCTGTGGCATAGGCTTGATTTTTTATCCCGCGTCTGGCTGTCTCGCTTACACGCGCGGTAATTTACCCGCCATGATCATTAAAAGACAACTTAGAGCATACCACATATCGACAATTCATTACGTTTAAGGTCTTGAGGTGACGGCGTTTATTTCCACACCGGCCGGCATGTCGCGTTACAATAGACATCGGGGACGTCAAACACGACTGATTCCCGGCACTGGTTTCTTTTTGCCACCGGCAGGAGAGTGTAATGTCTCGTAGAATGCTATTGCTCGCCATATCCTTACTGATTGTCGGCTGTTTTTCCTTTCCGGCGCTAGCGCAGGACGAGTTGGTCATCGGCCTGATTCTCATCGGGCCGCGCAATGACCACGGCTGGAGCCAGGCGCATTATGAAGGCGCTCTGTATGTCGAAGAGAATCTCCCCGGCACGTCGGTTCTGGTCTTCGAAAGCCTTAACACCGCTGATGCGCCTGAGACGACACTGCTCGACGTCGTGACGGAAATGGTCGATCAGGGCGCGAAGCTGATTCTGACGACATCGGATGCGTTCGAAGAAGATACGCTGGTCGTCGCACAGGCATTCCCTGATATCACATTCATCAATGTGTCCGGCGATGACGCGCTGACAGGCGAAGCGCCGGAGAACCTCGGCAACGTTATGGGGCAGATGGAGTGGGGCAAGCTGATTGCGGGTTGCGCTGCCGGTCTGCAAACCCAAACCGGTAAGATTGGCTACCTTGGGCCGCTGATCAACCACGAAACACTCCGTCTGGCCTCGTCGTCGTATCTGGGCGCGCGCTACTGCTATGAAGAATACAAGGGCGGCGATCCGGAAGATCTGGAATTCACCGTTACGTGGATTGGCTTCTGGTTCAACATTCCGGGCGTGACGCTCGACCCGAATGAGGTGGCCAATAACTTCTTCGACAGCGGCGTGGATGTCGTGATCTCCGGGATCGACACGACCGAGGCGATCACCGTCGCCGCGCAGCGCGCCAGCCAGGGTGAAGCCGTGTGGGCGATTCCATACGACTACGTCGACGCGTGCGCGCTTGGCGAGGACGTTTGCCTCGGTACGCCCTATTTCCGCTGGGGGCCGGCCTATCTGGAGATTGCCCGGTCGGTGATGGAGGGCACGTGGGAACAATCGTGGGATTGGCTCTCGCCTGACTGGTCCGATATCAATAATCCCGATACTTCGCATGTCGGCTATATCATGGGGAACGGCCTGACGGAAGAGAACGCCGAGCTTCTGCAGGACTTCATCGACATGCTGGCCGAGTTTGCGACCAACCCGATGACTCCTGAGAACGAGTTTGGGATCAAGCATATAGCGCTGTGGGAAGGCCCGCTGAACTTGCAGGACGGCACTGAACTGGCCCCTCCCGGTCAGTTTGTTGACCCGCTTGACATCTGGTATCTGCCGCAATTGCTGGAAGGCATGATCGGCCCGAGCCAGAGCGAGTAAACGCAGAACGTTCATCCTCGCCCCGCTCCCCAAATCGGGAGCGGGGCGGCAGGCATTGCGGATTGAACAGCCACCAATACGTCTTTCCCTACCTGAACCGGCGTGTGCCGGCCATCGGCCATGTTATTCCCCGGTTTCCCTTCTCCTGTGCTGGCGGCAGGAAGCAGAATGCGGGTTGCTTTCGGCCGGCGGCTTTCCTTCTGTTCAATAAATCCAGAAAAGCGCGCGCTATTTTCGTGCGAAATTTATCGTTTCAATGACGTCCCGGCTGGTACACTCTGGCGCTGTATCCGCGCACACCATATGGGGGATTGTGGATGGTTCGCACTCGCTATTGGCTGGTACTGTCCGTGATCGCATTCATGCTTTGCCTAGCTGTTCCCGGCTTGGCACAGGACGAAGAGTTTGTGTTCGGTGTCATTCTCGTCGGGCCGCAGAACGACCGTGGCTGGAGCCAGTCGCATTACGAAGCGGCGGAATATGTCGAGGCCAACTGGCCCGGAGCGCGCAAGGTGGTCTTTGAAAGCCTGAACCCCGCCGATGCGCCGGAAACCACCCTGCTGGATGTGGCTACGGAAATGGTGTCCGAAGGCGCGCGCGTAATCTTTACCACCTCAGATTCCTTTGAAGAAGATACCGATACGGTGGCTGCCGCATTTCCGGATGTGGTGTTTGTCAACATCACCGGCAGCAACGCGCTGGATGAGGACGTGCCGCCGAATGTCGGCAATTTCAACGGTCAGATGGAAGCGCCGCGCGCGCTGGCAGGTTGCGCCGCCGCGCTGACGTCTGAAACCGGCAAGATCGGTTATCTGGGCGCGCTGATTAACCCGGAGACGCGCCGGCTTGCGTCGGCCTCCTATCTGGGCGCGCGTTATTGCTGGGAAAACTATCGTGGGGAAGACCCTGACAGCCTTGAATTCACCGTGACGTGGATCGGTTTCTGGTTCCATATTCCGGGCGTGACGCTCGACCCGACCGAAGTTGCCAATTCTTTCTTTGACAACGGCGCGGATGTCATCATTTCCGGAATTGACACCAGCGAGGCGATTGTCGTCGCCGGGCAGCGACAGCGTCAGGGTGAACGTGTGTTTGCCATCCCCTATGGCAACCGCAACGGCTGTGAAGAAGCGCCGGAAGCCTGCATCGGCGTGGCTTACTACAACTGGGGACCGGCCTATCTGGATACAATTGAAGCCGTGGCTAACGGCGTGTGGGAGTCCGGTTGGGAATGGCTTCCGCCGGTTTGGGATGACCTCGAGGCGAACGAAAGCTCGATTATTGGCTACGCCGACAGCGAGGGCCTGCCGGAAGAGGTAAAGCCACAGCTTGATGCCTTCTATGAGGAAATGGTCGCGTATTCGACTGATCCGGCCAATGAAGGTACGATCTTTCTGTGGCGTGGCCCATTGAATCTGCAGGATGGGACTGAGCTTGCCGCGGAGGGAGAGCCGGTTGACTTGCTCGATATCTGGTTCCTGCCGCAGTTGCTGGAAGGTATGGTGGGCGCGAGTCAGTAGTCGCCCCAACAACAGTCTGGCGAAGTTTAGGGGCGTTTTGCCGACGCCCCACTTTTGTTTTCCGAGGTGAGGATGATTCAGGATAACGTTTTGCTGAATGACTGGCATGTCGTAGCCTGGTCGCGCGATGTCCGTGAAAACGAACCGTATGCCGCCCGGCTGCTCGGCGAAGACATCGTATTGTGGCGCACCGGCGACCGGATCATGGCGTGGCAGGACCTGTGTCTGCACCGGGGAACGCGGCTGTCGATGGGGCGAATCGACGGCGAAACCATCATCTGTCCTTATCATGGCTGGGTCTACAACACCGATGGGCAATGCGTGAAGATTCCGGCGCATCCCGATCAGAAGCCGCCGACGAAGGCGCGCGTCCGCTGTTACAATGCGGTCGAACGCTATGGCGCTGTCTGGGTGTGTATGGGCCAGCCATCTCAGGACGTTCCCCTGCTGCGTGAAGCATCTGATCCGGATTTTCGCATCGTGCCATGCGGCCCCTACCACATTCGCGCCAGCGGCCCGCGCGCAATCGAGAATTTCCTCGATGTCGCGCATTTCCCGTTCGTCCACGAAGGGCTGCTGGGGGATCAGGAGCACACTGAAATCAGCGATTTCGAAGCTGTGACCGATGAGAACGGCGTAACCGCCGAGAATATCCGCGTCTGGCAGCCGAATCCGGATGGCACGGGGCGGGGCGCAGAGGTTACGTATACCTACCGGGTGCTGCGACCGCTGACCGCTTACTTCGAAAAGACGACCGCCGGCCCGCGCTTCTCGATCCTTTTCAATGTGACGCCGGTTGAGGAAGTGTATTCCATCGGCTGGATGTGGGTTTGCATGAACTATGCCCACGACATGCCCGAGGAAGAGGTTCGCGGTTTTCAGGATCGTGTGTTTTCGCAGGACCTGCCGATTGTCGAATCGCAGCGGCCTGAGATGTTGCCGCTCGACCTGCAGGCCGAGTTGCACCTGCGCTCCGACCGCACGGCCATCGCGTACCGGCGCTGGCTGAACGAACTTGGCCTGTCATTCGGAACTGCGTGAAATGCTATGGTGACGAGGCCGGGGGTGGGGTACACTAAAAGCGGTTATTTCCGTGCCCGCGCGCGACGGGGATCGCACCGCCGCTCAGAAAAGGAAAGACAGCAACAGAGTGTGTGATGCTCGTATTCCGCTCCCGGTCAGGCAAGCGATCGTGAACGTCCCCGATGCAGATTGAACTCAGACATATCCACAAGCGTTTTGGCCCGGTTCATGCGAACAATGATATCGACGTAACTTTTCAGGGCGGCAGGATTATTGGCGTGCTCGGCGAAAATGGCGCCGGCAAATCCACGTTGATGAAAATCCTCGCCGGTTACCAGCCTGCGGATAGCGGCGATATCATCATTGATGGCAGGGTGGCCGATTATCGCGGTCCTCAGGCAGCCATCCATTACGGCATCGGCATGTTGCAGCAGGATCCGCTCGATGTGCCGGCCTTTACGGTGCTCGAAAACTTCATCTTCGGCTCGCGTATGCGCCATACCGAAGCCCGCGCGCGCCTGCGCGAGATCAGCCAGCGCTTCGGCTTTTCCCTCGATCCGGATATGCCGGTTTCCCAGCTTTCCATTGCGCAACGGCAGCAGCTTGAGATTGTTCGCCTGCTGGCGCTGAACGTGCGCGCGTTGATTCTGGATGAGCCAACCACAGGGATTTCAGCCGAACAGAAGGCCCTGCTTTTCGACACGCTGCGCTCGCTTGCCCGCAACGACGGCATGACGGTGCTGCTGGTGTCGCACAAGCTGGAAGACGTCATCGCGCTGTGCGATGAGGTCGTGGTGCTGCGCGCAGGCCGGCTGACCGGCAGAGGGGAAATGCCGTTGACGACGCAGGAGTTGGTTCGCCTGATGTTCGGCCAGTCATTTGCCATGCAGGAGCGGCCTGCGGCGCATCTGGGCGACGTCATCCTGCGGCTAGAGGGCGTCCATCTGCGCGACAAACGGCTGTCGATTGAGCATCTGAATCTGGCAGTTCGGGCGGGTGAGGTCATCGGTCTGGCAGGGCTTGACGGTTCCGGGCAAGGGCTGGCGATGCGCGCCTGCGTCGGGCTGGTCAAGCCGGTTGCCGGGCGGGTTTTCGTCGGCAACAGTGATATGACGGGCAAGCCGTACCGGGCGTTTCTACGTCGCGGGGTGGCCTTCAGCGCTGCGGGCCGGCTTGAGGAAGGGCTGGTAGCCGGGCTTTCGCTGACCGAGCATGTCGCGCTGGCGAACGAACGCGACATGCTGGTGAACTGGGATCGCGCCCGCCGCCAGACCGCCAGCCAGCTTGCCGCCTATAACGTGCGCGGGCGTCCCGACGACCTGATTGAGCAGCTTTCCGGAGGCAACCAGCAGCGCCTGTTGATGGCCCTCATGCCGGAACAACCGCTGGTGATGGTGCTGGAGCAGCCCACACGCGGTCTGGATGTCGACTCGGCAGCCTGGATCTGGCGGCAGCTTCTGGCCCGGCGCGAGGGTGGAACGGCGATTGTGTTCTCGTCCGATGATCTTGATGAACTGGTGGCGTACAGCGATCGCATTCTGGTTTTTTACGCCGGGCAGATTTTCGAAATCCCCGACGCTTCGGCGACGACGATAGACCAGTTGGGGCATCTGATCGGCGGTGAGTTTGAGATGGCCACGATTGGAAAGCGTCTGACATGACCAAGCAATCCACGCCCATGCAAGTCGCCCTGACGCTGCTGCCTATCGTCGCGTCACTAGTGATCACGTCGGCACTGATTATGCTGGTTGGGCGTGATCCTATCGCCGTCTACGAGCGCATTCTGGAGGGCGCATTTCGCAATACCAACGCGCTGGCCAGCGTGTTCAACTTTTGGATTCCGCTGACCTTGGCCAGCCTCGGCCTGGTGATTACGTTCCGCGCCGGCCTCTGGAATATCGGCGTGGAAGGCCAGATGATGTTCGGCGCGCTGTTCGCAAGCTGGGCGGCCCAGTACGTCGTGCTGCCCGCGCCCGTTCTGGTGAGCTTCGAGATCGTGCTTGCCATGATCGGCGGGGCGCTGTGGGCGGCGCTGGCGGGCGTTCTCAAGACGCGTCTGGGCGTCCATGAGATTTTCGGCGGTGTGGCGCTCAATTCGATTGCCAGTGTCATCACCATCTATCTGATTTCAGGTCCGTGGCAGCCGCCGGAAGGCGGCAGCGCGCAATCGACAGCGCCGTTCCCGGCGGATTCGCTGCTTCCGTCCATCTCGCCGGAGTTTCCGGTGAGCTTGCTGGCGCTGATCATCACAGTAGTTGCCATTGCCGGCGTGTTTTTCGCGCTGCGCGGCACGCGCTGGGGCCTTGAACTGAAGGCGACCGGCAGAAACCCTCGCTCGGCGCTGCTGCTCGGCGTTCCGACCGAAAGTAACGTGCTCAGCGCGATGATGGCGTGCGGCGCGCTGGCCGGAATCGCCGGCGCTTACCGGGTGCTGTTCACCTATGCCAGCCTGCGACCGCTGGTGTCGGGCAATATCGGCTTTCTGGCGCTGCTGGTCGTGCTGCTGGTGTCGATGCGCCCCTTGCTTGCGCCGCTGGTGACGTTTATGGTCGCCGCTCTGTTCGTCGGCAGCACGCGGCTGAAGGTTGCCATGCAGCTTGACCAGTCACTCGCTGGCGTGCTGCAGGGTTTGATCGTGCTGATGGTGCTGCTCTCGAACGGGCTGCGCGAGCGCTGGCGCGAACGCCGCCGGTTCAGAGAGCCGGAGGCGGCTGCTGTTTCCGATTATCAGCCGGTGACGCCGGTCACGACCGAGGCCACGACTTATGAATGAGCCATTCCTGTTAATTCTCGGCAGCATTGTCTCGAACGCGACGCCGCTTGTGATCGCCAGCATCGGCGAAACGATTACCGAGCGCGCGGGCGTGGTCAACCTGTCGCTTGACGGTAGCATTATGCTATCGGCTATGGCCGGTTTTGTGGCTGCGTATGCCGCGGCAAACGGCGGCAGCCCAACCGAGTTAAGCCTTCTGATCGGCGTGCTGGTGGCGATGGCGGCGGGCGCGCTGGTCGCTCTGATCGTCGCCGTTGGCGGCATCGCGCTGCGCCGCGATCAGGTGGCGGTTGGCTTCGTGTTGACGCTGCTAACAGCCGATCTGGCGCAGTTTCTGGGGCAGAGTTATACCCGCATCCCCGGTCCGACGGTCGGCCAGTGGGTGCTGCCGGTGCTTGGCGATCTTCCGGTCGTGGGGCCGGTGCTTTTTCGCCACAACATCTTCGTCTATATCAGCTTCGTACTGATTTTCGCCTGTTGGTTCTGGCTTTTCCGCACCCGTAGCGGGCTGGCGCTTCGCGCGGTGGGCGAGCGGCCCGAAGCGGCGTTCGCGCGTGGCGTGGATGTCAACCGTCTGCGCTATGTCTATACAGTGCTGGGCGGGGCGCTGGTCGGGCTGGCAGGGGCGGCCTATTCGCTCGGCATCAAGCCGGGCTGGGCAACGCCGCCGCCGATGCGTGGCGATGGCTGGATTGCGCTGGCGATTGTCATTTTCGGCGGTTGGCATCCGTTCCGCGTCGTGCTTGGCGCATACCTGTTTGCCGCTCTGCGCGCTGTTTCCACGGCCATCCAGCGCACGCCGGACATTCAGATTTCACCTGTATTGCTCAACCTGCTGCCATGGATACTCATGATCGCCACGCTGGTCGCCGTGAGCAGCGGGGCCATCGAACGCCTGATGCGCCTGCTACCGGGTTCGTTCCAGAGATGGACGCGCAATGTCCTGCGCTCCGATCCTCCGGCAGCGCTGGGCACGCGCTTCGACGCCGGATAGGTGTTGTGCTGTGGCCGAGGAGAAACGTCAATTACACGCCATCGTTCATGGACGCGTGCAGGGCGTTAGCTTTCGCTATTACACGCTGCTCCGGGCGCAGGAACTGGGGCTGGTCGGCTGGGTTCGCAACCTGCCGGACCGCACGGTTGAAGTGCTGGCGGAAGGGCCGCGTCCAGCCCTCGATCAACTGGTTTCGTTTCTATGGTCAGGCCCGCCGGCGGCGCGGGTTACCGATGTTCAGGTGACGTGGCACGCTCCAAGCGGTCAATTCGAGAGATTTGAAATTCGGTGACGCTCCGCAGCTGCGAAAGCGGCGCGGCTTCCTCGCGTGCTAATGCCCTTTGGGTAGCGCCAAGTTGCTTTGCAGCAGGGTAGCCGCAGGTTTGCAGGCGGTTGACTTTGACCGGTCGCTCTCATAGGATTGTGACAGACCGAGTTACCGGAAATAAAAACAACCAGGCCTATGCCTGGTTTCAATATGCCAGCGGTGGGAGTCGAACCCACACGCCCCCGAGGGGCACGCGATTTTGAGTCGCGGGCGTCTGCCAATTCCGCCACGCTGGCGTTCCCTTTATCTTACCATAGCTGGCGACGGATGCAAAGCGTCTACTTACCCGAAGACCAATTGCACGACGAGGCCGCGCTGATTGAGGTCGCGCGACGCGGCGATCTGTCCGCGTTTAACGCGCTGGTTCTGCGTTACCAGAACATTGTCTATACGGTCGCCTATCGCATCATGGGCGACCAGCAAAGCGCGTCCGACGCCACGCAGGAGGCGTTCATTTCGGCGTTCCGTCGTCTGAGTACGTTTCGCGGCGGCAGTTTTCGCTCCTGGCTCCTGCGAATTACCGCTAATGCCTGTTATGACGAACTGAGACGGCTGAAGCGCAGGCCAGCGACTTCGCTGGAAGAGTTGCCGAGCGCCGAGTCGGATGATGGTCCGTCGCTGCCCGACGATACCGATACGCCGGAAGAGGTCATCGAACAGAGCGAACTGCGGAACGCGATCCAGCAGTGTATTCAGGCGCTTGGCGAGGATCAGCGCACGGTGATGGTGCTTAGCGACGTCGACGGGCTGAGCTACCAGGAGATTGCTGACGTGACCGGCGCCAACCTTGGGACCATCAAATCGCGGCTGAGCCGCGCGCGCGCCGCCGTGCGCGATTGTCTGCAGGCTGTACAGGAACTTTTACCTTCGGCTTATCGTCTTATGGATAATGAGTAACTGTGTAATTGGTATTTCGGGAACTGCATGCCTGCCGAGCCACGTATAACCGACCGCGACCTCGAACTGCTCTCCGCCTATATCGACGGTGAGCTGTCGACCGCCGAGCGGTCTGAACTTGAAGCGCGGTTGGAACGCGAACCCCAACTTCAGCGAGAATTAAGGACGCTCCGGCAAACTGTCGAGCTGGTGCGGCTGATGCCGCGCCTGCGCGCGCCGCGCGATTTCACGCTGACGCCGGAGATGGTCCGCCCGCCGCGTGTGCTGATTTTCCCCGCGACGGCAGCGTTCAGCGCTCTGAGCGCCGTCGCCGCCGCGTTGTTCATTCTGGTTGGCGTGTTGCTGCTCGTCCAGCGCGACAGCACGCTCACCGGTGAGCTGGCGTTGGCCCCTGCCACCTCCGAAGCGGTTGCCCTCGCGCCTACGCTCAGCGTCGAAGAGACGTTGCCTGTGCCGCAGGCAGGCCTGACCGCGCTGGAGGCGGAACAGGAAGCCTCCGGCCCGGCCATTCTGTCGCAGCCGGAAGGCGCGCCGCTGCCACAGGCGACGCTTCCGATGGCGCCTGCGGCTATACCTCAGGTCATGCCGGGCGACGGCTTGGGCAGCGGTGGCGCGGCCGGCGATAGCCTCGCGCCTAATGCGCGATCGCCTGAAATGTTTGCGCCGCCGGTCGACTCGTTCGCCCAGAGCGAGGGCATGTATGACATGAGCGAGCCACGGAGCGCGCCGTTCCTGCCAACGACCGCTTTGGAAACGGATATGGAGGTAGATGATACTGCCAGCGCCCGTTCGGCAGCGCCCGGCGATGGCATGGCCGACCTGATGATGGCGGTTCCCGCCGGGGAAGCCACGGGCGAGACGGAAACCGCCGAAGAGGCTGTGGGCATCATGATGGCGGTTCCCGAAGCGGAAGCGACTGAAGCGCCTGCCCAAGTGGCGCAGGCTGCCAGCCCGACCGCGACGCTGACGCCGACTGAGGAACCAATGCCGACGCCTACCGCAACACCGGAGCCGACGCCGACGGCGACGCCCACGCCGCTGATCCCGGTGTCCGAACATTCTGCCGGCATCCTCGGGATCGTGTTCATTCTTCTGGGCATCGTCGCGTTCGGCCTGTTCGCGCTGGCTCAGGCCGCGCGCCGGCGACGCGGCTGATGGAACGCACGGCGAATTATTGCCCTCGTTGTGGCACGCCGCTGGAAAACCGCCTGCGCTACGGGCGGCTGCGCCCGGTCTGTTCGGCCTGCGGCCATACCGTGTTCTTCGATCCCAAGGTGGCGGTCGTCGTTTTTGTCGTCGCGGACGATTCGGTCCTGCTGGTGAAACGCGCTAATGAGCCGGGCAAGGGCCTTTGGGCGTTGCCCGCCGGTTTTGTCGACGCCGATGAAGACCCACGCGAGGCTGCCGCGCGTGAGGCGAAGGAAGAAACCGGTCTTTCCATCGAAATCGATGAACTGCTAGACGTATTACACCGGCCAGATAAGTCCGGTCTGGCCGACATCGTGATCGCTTACAGCGGTCGCGTGACCGGCGGCAAGCTCCACGCCGCTGATGATGCCGAGGCTGCCGGCTGGTTCGCGCGCGACGAGCTGCCGGAAATCGGTCTGGCGACCACGGCGCTGCTCATCGAGCGCTGGTTGAACAGCGCGGATTAAATTCGCACGATGCGGAGTCCGGAACGCCTACGCATCACGCGCCTTGCGCGCGATGCCAATCTGGTTGACGCCCAGACTAAGCGGCGTGAACGTCGTGCGCGTCAGCACCTGCACCAGCGCGGGCAACCCGAACAGCGCGAATTGAAGTGGCTTGGGCAGCAACGGCAGATACGGCACGTCCCACAGACCGTCGCCGAAGTGCTTTAGCATGACGAAGCCGCTATCTTCGCACCACGCGCGCCACTGCGCCGGAGGATGCACGTTGATGTGCGTCTTGTCCTTGCCGATGGCGTCGTTTTCACGGTCCTTAAAGCGGCGCAGGCTGTAATCGGGATGGGGCGTGGCGAACAGAAACAGCCCGCCCGGTTGCAGAATGCGGTTGACCTGACGAATGGTGTTCGCCGGATCGGGCAGATGTTCCACCAGATGCAGCGCGACGACGACCGCGAATGAACCTGTCTCGAACGCGCTCAGATCGTCCGCGCTCATCTGATACGCTTCGGCCCGGGGCGCGTTGAGCCGTGTCTGCTCGATGCTGTAGTCAATCAGGTCGATGCCTACGCACTGGAAATCGTCCTGCAGCAAACCGAGCAGGTGGCCCAGTCCGCAGCCCATTTCCAGCAGTCTGCCTCCCCCCGGTGGGGCATAGCGCCGGACCAGCGCGGCGTAATAGCGCCGGGCGAACCAGTACATGCTGAACCGGCCAAGGCCGCGGTCGGCGTAATTCCAGCGTTTGAAGTAATCGGCGGTGTAGTGCTGGCGTGGGTCCGTCGTTTGCTCGGTCACAGCGGCAGCGGCTCGGTGGTTTCCAGCGTCAGGTCGAATAGTTCGAACGACATTTCCGGTAGGCAGAGAACGCCGTAGGTATGCGATGTCGCGCGCACGTTGTCGAAGGTGTACAGCGATCCGGGATTAATCACGCAGCCCTGCTCGACACGCGCGTACAGCGGCATGTGGGTATGCCCGGTAATGAGCACATCCGCGCGCAGCGACGTGAGCATCATGTTCAGCAGCGTATCCGAGATATGGTCGCGGTACAGCCCCCACAGGTTGTTGCCCGGTTTGCCATGGCACATGAAGAACTTGAACCCGCCGAGACGACCACGCCAGTCGAGTGGCAGCGACTTGAGATAGGCTTTGCTTTCCGGCGACATGCCGTAACTCCACTCGTCGTGGTTGCCGCGCACGGTCGGAATATCGCGCTGGCGAACGACTTCTACTACCTGCTCTGGATGCGGCCCGCGGCCCACCAGGTCGCCCGCGCACAGGATATGATCTACCCGGTGGATATTGTCGAAGCGGTCCAGCACTGTTGTGAGAGCGGCGTAATCGCCGTGTACGTCCGATATGATCCCTATCTTCATCCAGCTATCCCTGGGCGTCAGGAAATGTTGTACATTATACCCGTTACAGGCCGATCAATCTAAGGTCGTTTCCGGTGTTGGTGGCCTGTTATTTCGAACCGCGTTTGTTGTACTGACCTGTTATAAACCTCTGGAAACGCTTGTGCGGTGTCTTTGTCTCCTTGTTTTTGTGATGCTGGTCGTGTCCGCGTCCGGTGCGCGGGCGCAGGCGCTGCCGCCATGCCACGAACGGCCAACGCAGGTAGAAACGCCGCTGGTGGATATCACGCGTTTCTGTGTGGAAGTGGTCGTCGACCATCCCGAAGGCGGCCGTCTGGGCTACAGCGCGCTTGCCTTTTCGCCTGACGGCACGTTGTACGCCACACGCCCGCTGCTGGGAGAGGTGGTCGCGTTGCGCGATGGCGACGGCGATGGCCTGCAGGAAACGGTCGAGCCGGTTGCCCGCGGGCTGACGCTGCCGAATGGCCTGCTGTATCATGATGGCGCGTTGTATATCACGGGCGGGCCGCATCTCTATCGCTGGCGGGACGGCGAGCTGGATGTACTCGTCGACGATTTGCCCGCCGGCGCAGGCTTCTGGACCGGCAGCCCGGCGCTTGGGCCGGATAACCGGCTTTATATCGGAACCGGCGCGCCATGTGATTTTTGCCGCCCGGACGGGGAGCGAGGGGCTATCCTCAGCTTCGCGCTCGACGGGAGTGATCGCCAGCTTGTCGCCACAGGCTTGCGCCATCCGGCAGCAGTCGCGCTGGCACACGGCGCGCTCTGGACTGTCGACACGGCCAGCCGGTCGTTCAGTGCCGAGCCCGATCTGGACGAACTCAACCACGTCGAAGCCGGCGCGCATTATGGCTGGCCGTTCTGCGTCGGCGCGCGCAACCGGGCAGCGCTGCCCGGCGGTTTCGACTGCACGCAGGCGACAGGCCCGGCTTTGACCTTTCCTACGCACAGCTCGCCCGTCGGTCTGGCAGCTTACGATGGGAGTGCGTTTCCCTCGTTACAGGGCAGTCTGCTGGTGGTGTTGCACGGTTCGAACAACGAAGCGCACATGCAGGGTTTTGCGCTGGCGGCCGTCACGTTTGATCCCACCGGCGCGCCGTCCGGCTATCAGGTGTTCGTCCCCGGCCAAAGCCCCGATGATCGCCCGCAGTTTTCGCTTCAGCGACTGAACTTCCGTAATAGCGGCATCTGGCCGCGCCGCCCGCTGGGGATCGCCGTCAGCCCGGAAGGCTGGATCTATTTCAGTGTCAGCGACGGACGCATTCTGGCGCTGCGCCCGCGTTGAAGCGGTCGCTCGCCGGGATGCGATTCGAGAGCGCCTATGTTATCATGCAGTTATTCCGGAATAGCTAAGTGACCATAAAGCCCTTATGACACATTTGCTGCTGATCAGACACGCTGTCAATGATTACGTCAAAACTGGCAAGCTGGCCGGTTGGACGCCGGGCGTGCATCTGAATGAGGAGGGGCAGGCTCAGGCCGAAGCGCTGGGCCAGCGGCTGGCCCACGTGCCGCTGAAGCGGCTGTATTCCAGCCCGCTTGAGCGCACGATGGAGACGGCGGAAGCGATCCGCCAGTATCATCCCCATCTTCCCATCCTGCATCATGACGGTATTGGCGAGGTGCGTTATGGCGACTGGGAAGGCCAGTCAATCGCGGCCTTGCAGAGCCGCAAGATGTGGCATATCGTCCAGCATTATCCGTCGCGGGCGAGTTTCCCGAACGGCGAAACCATGCGCGAAGTTCAGGCGCGCGCCGTCAACGCGATTGAAGAGCTGGCAGCACGGCATCCCGGTGAAATGGTCGCCGTCGTTTCCCATGCCGACCTTATCAAGATGATTCTGGCGCATTTTCTGGGGATGCATCTGGACAACTTCCAGCGGATCATCATCTCTCCCGCGTCGATCAGCAGTCTGGTGCTTGGCTATGGCCGGCCATATGTCGGAACGGTGAACGATGTCGCGCACATCACACAGATGGAGCTCGCGCGCAAACGCGCTGAATCCGTCGAGGAACCCGTGCGCGAAGCCTAACCTGCAAAAGGACTTGAGACGTCACCATGCCCAATATTGAGATCGAACTGAACCCCGTTGACTTTATCACCGTGGGAACGATCGGCCCGAAAGGCCAGCGCGTGTTTCACCTGCAGGCGGGGCAGGGCAACCGGATTGTCTCGATGATTATCGAGAAAGAGCAGGCGTGGGCATTAAGCGAGGCCATTCGCGAACTGGTCGATGATCTGGATTCACGGTTCCCTAATCCAGAAGGGCAGGCGGACGAGGAAGAGAGCGCTACAATGGATATGGACCTGCGCGAACCCATTGAGCCGATCTTTCGCGTGGCGCAGATGGGTCTTGGGTACGACGAGGAACATAACCGCGTGGTGCTCGTCGCGCAGGAGCTGGTTCCGGTCGATGAAAGTGGCGATCCGGAACTGAACGAGCCGGGAATCGTGCGTATGTGGTGCAGCCGCGCGCAGATGCGGGCGCTTAGCCGGCAGGCGCAGGAAACGGTGCAGGCCGGGCGCCCTGATCCGAAACTGAACGGGCGGTTAGTCTATTACTGGACCTAACTTGAGCGAACACGACGAGATTCGGGACGAGCAGTCTTCCTCACAACGCGTCACGGTTGAACGTCTTTTGGAGGCGCTCCAATGCGGCGAGATTGTCGAAGAACTCGGCCTGATGCGTTGGAGTTCTAATTACACGTTCCTCGTTTCGATTGTGCATCATGACGTCAAGGTGATGGCGATCTATAAGCCGCAAAAGGGCGAGCGGCCGCTGTGGGATTTCCCTGATGGCACGCTCTGCCTGCGCGAGCTGGCAGCCTTCCTGACGTCTCACGAACTGGGCTGGAATCTGGTGCCGCCGACGGTCGTCCGCGATGGGCCGCGCGGTTTTGGCTCGGTGCAGTATTACATCGAGCACGATCCAGAGCAGAACTACTTTTCATTTGACGAGTCGATACGCCCGCAGCTTCAGCGGCTGGCGGCATTCGACTATGTCATCAACAACGCCGACCGTAAGGGTGGCCATTGTTTGCTGGACAGCGAGGGGCAATTGTGGGCTATTGACCACGGCATCGCCTTCCACAGCGCGCCCAAGCTGCGCACGGTCATCTGGGATTTCGCGGGCCAACCCGTACCCGAACCGCTGCTCGACGATCTGGAAGGGCGGGGGCCAGGCCGGGTGGAGGAAAAAACACCCCACGGAAAGGGCTTGGGGCGGGTTCTTGCACCCCAAAAAAAA
>QGUR01000338.1 GCA_003242205.1 Chloroflexota bacterium
CCTTGTAACCGCCGCTGACCGTCGGCAGCTTCTGCTTGCCGATGTCGGCCTGAATGGTCACGCCCAGATGATTGGCCTGCCCCGTCAGGTCCGCCGCCGTTTCGTAATTCACGCCGTTGACCTTGAAGCCCGGGTTGCGCGTGTAGCACCACAATACCGTCGCCATGCCAAGCTGGTGCGCGTGGTAGAACGCCTCGGCGACTTCGATCAGTTGGCGCGTGCTCTCTTCAGAGCCAAAGTAAACTGTCGCGCCAACGGCGACCGCGCCCATATCCCACGCCTGCTCGACCTGCCCGAACATCACCTGATCGTATTTGTTCGGGTACGTCAGCAACTCGTTATGGTTGAGTTTGACGAGAAACGGGATCTTGTGCGCGTACTTGCGCGCCACCGCGCCGAGCACGCCAAAGGTGGATGCCACGGCGTTACAACCGCCCTCAATGGCCAGTTTGACGATGTTTTCAGGGTCGAAATACTGCGGGTTTTTGGCGAACGACGCGCCCGCCGAGTGCTCGATACCCTGATCTACCGGCAAAATCGACAGATAGCCGGTGCCGCCCAGCCGCCCATGATCGAACATCTGCTGGAGGCTGCGAAGCACCTGCGGTGTACGGTCAGACGACGCCCACACGCGGTCAATGAAGTCCGGCCCCGGCAGATGAAGCTGATCTTTGGTAATGGTTGTTGACTTATGATTGAGAAGCGCGTCTGCCTCGTCGCCAAGCAACTCGACAATCCGGTCGATTGTCAGAGTGGTTTCCCGGCTCGCCGCGATCACCATCGTCGTGCCCTTTCATCCCGTATGTGAAGAAGCGCCCGTAGTATACCACACGGGCCGCGGCGAAGGCGGTTCGGCGACGCCGGTTATCAGGGCGCGAGGGCTGATATATTTCCCGAATAGGCGTTAGCCCATCACGCTCGATTTCGGGCGTGACGGGCATTGCGGGGGACAGATGGAGGAGAAGCGCGGCGCTTAGAGCAGCGCAATCGTCTCGATTTCGACCAGCGCGTCCAGCGGCAGCCGGGCAACCTGAACAGTGGAACGCGCGGGCGGCTGGTTCGTGAAGAATTGCGCGTATGTTTCGTTCATCGCCGCGAAGTCGTTCAGGTCTTTCAAAAAGACGGTGGTCTTGACGACTTTGTCGAGGCTGGAACCCGCCGCCTCAAGCACGGCCTGCACGTTCTTCAACACCTGAGTTGTCTGGGCGCGAATATCACCTTCAACCAGCTTGCCCGTGCTCGGATCGAGCGGCACTTGCCCGGCGGTGAAGACCATGCCGTTGGCGACAATGGCCTGCGAATATGGCCCAACTGCAGCCGGAGCTTTATCGGTCTGAATCGCATTCTTGCTCATGAGGTGCTCCCTGTTGGTGAAAATCGTCGCGCGACGATTGTAGCGCGACAGGGCCGGTTGATGCAGGCTGCCCGAATACGTCAAGGATGTCGAGTGCTGGCTCTAAGCTACAAGCAGATGCGCGTTCCCCTCATCCTCTTGGCACGCGGGTGAGGGCGTGGTATTGTTACCATACAACCTGTATTACGGAACTGGGGGCGTCCATGCGAAAACTACTCAGCCTGGCTGTGGGCCTTGCCATCGGCGCGGCGCTGGGCGCAACGCTGGCCGTGTTGTTCGCGCCTGTGTCGGGCGAGCGTCTTAAGCACAATCTGCGCCTCGGCTGGCAGGAGGCAAAGGAAGAAGCGCGCGTCGCGGCGGAAACACGCCGGGCGCAACTGGAAGCCGAACTGGAACGGCGGCGCGGTCGCGGCCCGCTGCCCCTGCCCTGAGCCACTGCTTTCGCCCCGAACAACGCCCCGTGTCGTCGAAAACCACGGGGCTTTTCTTTCCATTCCCCCCCTGTGTCACTTTTCTAACTATTCACAATAGCCTTTTTGCCCGAACGTTTGCTTTTTCATACGTATAATGCGTTCGAACTTCTCGCTTATCGCCGGAAAATGGCGTAGAATAAGAACATATGTTCTATCATGACATACGGTGAAGATGACAATTCGGTCGCGCGGTTTTACCGGCACATCTCCGTTCATCAGCATTGCCAGGAGCGTTTTTCATGGCTGCGTTTAATCCCCAAAAGCACCTGATCCAGCTTAAGGGCAAGTGGTATCTCGAAACCAAATATCGTATCCAGTGGTTCCGGGAAGACCATCCCCGCGGCTGCATCAGCACGGAAGTTATCAGCTTCGATCCGGTGATCGTCAAGGCTACGGTCTATGATGGCGAAGGCGCGGTGCTGGCCACGGCGCACGCGGGCGCGATCGACAAGGGCAACGCTGTCTGGAGCGGCCGCGGCGTGGAAAAGAGCGAGACGGCAGCGATAGGCCGCGCCCTCGCCCACGCCGGTTATGGCACGCAGTTCGCCGGCGTCAAAGACACGACTTCAACACCGGCAACATCCGAAAACCGGCTCGACCGCGCGCCAACGAGCGTCGCGCCTCGTCGCAATGGCAGCGCGAGCAGCGACGACCTGCGCGACAAGGACGTGGCATCGCGCTTCATCCAGCGTTGGCGCGCGCAGGCGCTATCCGACTCGGAAGTGCTGGCGGCGCTCGGCGTGACGAAACTGAGCGAGTGGACCAAAGGGCGTAAGGCAGCGGACGAAGCGGTCAATGCGTGGCTTGCCGGCAAAGTTTCGGAAGAAACGGCGTAGTTCCTGTCTGCCACAGAAAACAGGACGTGGCTTGGAGTGAAGCCACGTCCTGTTTGTTTGCAGGCTCATGCGGTCGTATCGTCTTCGCTCTTACGTTCGCGCCGCCGGTCGATTAGCTGGATCTCCTGATACGGGAATTTGCCGCGAATGTGGGTGTTGAAATAGCGCCCCTTGGATTCGGCGGCCAGCATACCGTCGAAAATCTCCTCCGGCACGTCGTAATACTGGTAGATGCGCCCGCTTTCAAAACGGATTTCGAGCACACGGGAATAGCCGACAGCGTCAATCACGGTCGAGGTTACGTCGTGCTTTTGCATAAGGCCTCCTGGCGCAGAACCGCGCGCTTTTCCCTTACAGCATAAGATTAAAAGCGCCATTACGCAATCCGCACGACGTCAGCGGGCCGCCACCTCCAGCGTGTACGGCATCGGCACGGTTGTGACCGGCGCAAACGGCGAAATCGCGACCATGACCTGATCGACACCTTCCTGAAGCGGCAGTTCCCACGCGCCAGCGCCGGAAGCCAGCCACCGGCTCATCGCTACCTCGTCGCCAATTTGCTGGACCGCCTGCACCCAGACCCGCTGCGGCAAAATGTTGTCGATCCATAGCCAGCCTGCCGCCTCCCAGCCACCGCCGTCGTCCTCAAAATCGTCGCTATAGCCGATCTCAGGAATGGCAACGTCGTCAATGGCCATGCCCGTCTGCGTCACGGCATCATCCGTGATCATCTGGAAACGCACCAGCACTTCAGCGCCGGTATAGGCGTCGAGCGAAACGGTTTCGGCCAGCCAGCCGTCACTTGTTCCGGTATAACCGGGGCCATAGGCTGTGTTGTGAGGGTTGTCGGTGGTGGTATGCGCCGTTTCGAGAATGTCCCAGGTCGCGCCGCCGTCGCCGCTAACCTGTACGTAGCCGTAATCCCAGTACTGCTCGATATCATGCCAGACATTGAACGACAGCGTGGCCGAGTCGACGCCGGACAGATCGAAGGCGCGCGTCAGCGTCGTGTTGCTGACATCGGCCCGGTTGCTGTACCACATGCGCTGTCCGCTGGTCGCGGAAACCGGAACCAGCGACGTCGTGAATGGGGCGTCCAGCCGGATCGACAGGGCTTCCACGCCATCCAAGCCATTGAAGACGTAATAATCGGTTCCGTACTGGCTGGCTATGCCATCCACGCTGTATGGCAGTGTGTTCACCGTCGCTGTCGGAGCCGCCGAAATCATCAGGTTCGGAAACGAACGATAGCCGTAGCGCCCGTCGGCCAGTCGGCTATCGAAAAGGAAATTGGCCAACACCCAGTCGGCAAAAAATTCGTCCACGCCCGGTTCGCCCAGCTCGCGCAGCACGTTATCCACGCCTTCCAGCCCGCGCACCGACGAGTCGGCGCTTAACCGGCGCAGGGCCTCAAGGCCATAACGGTCGTGGAAATAGGTGAAAAACAGCAGCGAAGCGCCGTAATTCATCATACGCAGACCGGCCTCCTGCGCCCAGGCATTGAGCTGGGTATCGGGCCACGCGAGAAAGCTCAACGCCTGCCCCAGCGGCGGGTCGAACAGGTAAAGCTGGGTGAACATCGAAAAGCCTTCGTTAACCCAGTACTCTTCATTCACCTGAAGATTGCTGCGAATCATGTGCTGAAATTCATGGGCGACGATGCTCTCGATATAGGCCAGCGAGAAGTCGTAACCGAGCACGTCCAGATTGAAGAAGAACATTTCATGCTCGTTGCTGGTCGAAACCGCTGCGCGCGGGTAGGTATGATCGCTGATGAAATAGGCTGCCGTCCCGCTGCCCATGTTATGCGCGAACAGGCCATAAATACGCGGGTCGCCATCGATTCCCGGCGTCGCCTCGCTGCCCCACAACGCTCGGTTCTGCGGGAAGAGCCGGTTTCCGAATGACCCGCCAACGCGGTCAACGC
>QGUR01000038.1 GCA_003242205.1 Chloroflexota bacterium
ACCCCAAGATTTTCCCCTTTCTCTTTTGTCGGCAGCGTTCGGTTTTTTATAGGGACCGGGCCAGATTAGCGAGGTCCGCGCCGGAAAAGCCAATCGTCGCTTTGGAGAGTTGTTCCAGATCGACGTCATCGTTGAGCGGTTTGCCGCGCGTGTGAATTTTCAGGATGCTGAGACGCCCCGCGCGATCGGGCAGGCCAACGGTGACCTGCCGGTCAAAACGGCCCGGTCGCAGCAGCGCAGGGTCGAGCACGTCGGGGCGGTTGGTCGCCGCCATGACAATGACGCTTTCGTTCTGGTCAAAACCGTCCATTTCGGCCAGAAGCTGGTTGAGCGTCTGCTCGCGTTCGTCGTTGCCGCCGCCGAGGCCCGCGCCACGATGGCGGCCAACCGCGTCGATTTCGTCGATGAAGACGATACTCGGCGCGGCCTGTTTTGCGCGATTGAACAGGTCACGCACGCGCGAAGCGCCGACGCCGACGAACATCTCGACGAACTCGGATGCTGCGATGCTGAAGAAGGCGACGCCGGCCTCGCCGGCCACGGCGCGCGCCATCAGCGTTTTACCCGTACCGGGAGGGCCGACGAGCAGCACGCCGCGCGGGATGCGCGCGCCGAGCGCAATATACTTATCCGGCTCGCGCAGAAAGTCGACGATTTCCACCAGTTCGCGTTTGGCCGCGTCCTGCCCGGCGACATCAGAGAACGTGACGGCCGGTTTCTCGGCGTTGTACTGCTTGGCTTGCGACTTGCCGAAGCCAAAGATACCCGACGCCTGTCTCTGGGTGCGGCGCGCGCTCCAGACGAAGAAGGCGATCAGCAGCAGCAACGGGCCGAAATTCAGCAGGAAAATGAGGATTGGCGACGCTTCTACGGTTTCTGCCGCGATGATGACATTGTTTTCGCGCAACGCCTCGGTTAGTGCCGGGTCTTCCACCGGGAGCAGCGTGGTAACGAACCGGTTCGAGGTCCGGGGTGGCACGCCACTCGCCGCCTGAGGCGAATTCGGTGGCGGGTACGTGACTTCGGCGCGGAAGCGGCCTGTGGCACGATCGGCCTGAAGCACCACTTCTTCGACATTGCCCGACACAACCTGGTCGTAAAACACCGAGTATGGAATTTCAATCGGTGCGCCGCCCTGCACCTGACCCACGACGTCCGTCATGCGCAGCAGCAGCCACGACAACGAGATAAACAGGATGACCGGCCAGAGCCAGCTTGGCGGCTGGAACTGAGGTGGCCGCTGGTTGTCTGGCGGTCTCCTGTTGTCGTTTCTTGTTGGAGGAAATTGCATCGGCTTGCCTTAGCGTGATAGGTATTCGACCGTGATGATACCTATTCTACATTAGAGCCGCATAAATGTTTCTCGCAATGTAGGATAAAGAGTCTGGTAGATCTCATACGGTCGTTCATAGGCTTCAGGCTGTGCCGGTTGGGCCGGTTCGCCGGTTTGGATAGTAGCAGCGCAGGCGCTGGCAACATCCGGGTAGATCCCGGCTCCGACCGCCGCCAGCAACGCGGCTCCATAGGCTGCGCCCTCGGTGGTGCTGGTTGTGACCAGCGGCGCGCCGATGACGTCGGCGAGAATTTGCTGCCAGAGCCGGCTCCTGACGCCGCCGCCACTGGCCCGGATTTGCATTTGCCCGGCTGGCAGCCCTGCGGCTTCCATGAGCCTGAAGCTGTCCTTCAAACCGAAGGCGACGCCTTCGAGCACGGCGCGTGTCATATGGCCGAGCGTGTGCCGCACCGTGAGGCCGATGAACGCGCCGCGCGCCAGCGGATCGGGGTGGGGCGTGCGCTCCCCGGTCAGATAGGGCATGAAAAACAACCCTTCGCTGCCCGGCGGCACGGATTTGGCTTCCTCGATCAGCGCGTCGAAGGACTTGTCCGGCGCGACGGTATCGCGGAACCATTGCAGGCTGCCCGCCGCGCTCAGCATCACGCCCATGAAATGCCACATGCCGGGAACCGAGTGACAGAAAGCGTGCAGGCGGCCTTCCGGCTCGAATCGGTACTGTTCCAGCGGGGCAAAGACGACGCCGGACGTGCCGACGACCAGCCCGATGATACCGGCCTTGACCGCGCCGACGCCGACGGCCCCCGCCGCCTGATCGCCGCCGCCACCGACGACCGGCGTCCCTGCTTTCAGGCCGGTCAGTTCGGCAGCTTCGGCGTGGATAACGCCGGTGATTTCAGGCCCTTCGACCAGTCGTGGCAGCCAGCTTTCGGGAATATCGAGCGCGTTGACGACTTCCATCGACCAGCGGCGGTTGGCCACGTCCAGCAGCGACGTGCCGGATGCTTCGGCCATGTCCATGGCGTACTCGCCCGTGAGCTTATAGCGAATGTAGTCTTTCGGCAGCAGCATGTGCGACGCGCGCGCATAGACCTCTGGCTCGTGCTCGCGCACCCACAGGATCTTGGGCGCGGTGAAGCCAGTTAGCGCGCGGTTGCCGGTGAGCTGGATGAGGCGCTCGAAGCCGATGGTCTCGGTCATCTGGTCGCACTGGGCCTGCGTGCGCTGGTCGTTCCACAGAATCGCAGGCCGCAGCACATTGCCGCTTTCGTCCAGCAGCACAAGGCCGTGCATCTGTCCCGTCAGCCCGATACAGGCGATGTCGTCACCGGTCGCGCCGGCTGATTTCAACGCCTCTCGAATCGCCGCGACAATGCCGTCCCACCAGTCGGAGGGATTCTGCTCGCTCCACAGCGGTTTCGGCGTGCTGATCGGCTGCGGCGTGGTGTGCGAGGCAATCACATGCCCGCCTTCGTCGATGATGAGCGCTTTCGCGCCAGTTGTGCTGATGTCGAGGCCGAGCAGGTATGCCATTATCTCACTCCTAGCAGGATTTCGACCGTCAGTTGGTCAAGCCGTTCGTAAGGAAGATTCCGCGCGCCCAGAGCGGTGCGGTCGAAGGTTTCGTTCTTCAGGCGTTCGGCTTTTTCGCGCGAATACCCGCCCGCCAGATAGCTGGTGCTGCCGTCGTCCTGGCGGATTTCCTGCAACAGGGCCTGAATTTCGGCGTCCTGATTAAACCGTTCCGCCTTTTCTTTCAGGATGAGATAGGTACGCATGCAGCCACGCGCAAACTCGCGGACGTCCTCGTAACCGGCAGTGCGATAGGCGTGCGCGTCGAAGTGGCGACTGCCGTCATAGCCGACATCTTCCAGAAATTTGACGAGGAAGAAGGCCTGCTTCAGCATCGCCGAACCGAAGCGGAAGTCCTGATCATAGCGGCCAAAGAGCTGGTCGTTCAGGTCGATGTGGAACAGCTTGCCGGCGTCCCATGCCTGCGCGACCGCGTGCAGGAAATTGAGGCCCGCCATATGCTCGTGAGCGACTTCCGGATTGACGCCGACCATCTCCGGGTGGTCGAGCGTCGCGATGAAGCCGAGCATCGCGCCGACCGTCGGTAGATAGAGGTCGCTGCGCGGTTCATTGGGCTTCGGCTCCAGCGCGAATTTCAGGTCATACCCCTGATCGATAGCATACTCGCACAGGAAGTTGATCGCCTCGCGGAACCACTTGGCGGCGTCGAGCGGGTTTTTCGAGGCATCGGTTTCCGTGCCTTCGCGCCCGCCCCAGAAGACGTAAACCTTCGCGCCCAGTTCGACGCCGAGGTCCATGGAGCGCATCGTCTTTTGCAGCGCATAGGCCCGAACGCGCGGGTCGTTCGAGGTGAAAGCGCCGTCCTTAAACGCCGGGTCGGTGAACAGGTTGGTGGTCGCCATCGGCACAACCAGCCCGGTTTCTTCAAGCGCGCGCTTGAAATCCCGGACGATCCGGTCGCGCTCGGCGGGCGTCGCGTCAATCGGCACGAGGTCGTTATCGTGCAGGTTCACGCCATAAGCGCCCACCTCTGCCAGCATGTGGACGATCTCGACCGGCGAGATGGGATCGCGCGTTGGCACGCCAAACGGATCGCGGCCAACGTTGCCGACCGTCCACAGGCCGAAGGTAAATTTATGTTCCGGTTGAGGTTCGTAAGCCATAAGTCCATCCTTTTGGAGAGAGCGTCGTATCTGTTGTAATCATAACCCAGCTTGCTCAGGCTGCCATGCGGATGGACTGTTTGGCTGGCCATTGTGGGGCAGCGCGGGCCGGGGGCGTAGCTCTGGCGCTGTGTCCATGTGCCACAGGCTGACGCTGGCTAACAGACAGGGCCTTTACGGTTCAGGACGACAGGACGATAATCGGCGTTTCTGTCAGCGCGACGCGAAAGGAAGCGATCATGACAACCCCGGCCCAGATTTTGGCGTTCCTGCGCGAAGCCGAAAAGCTGAAGCGCGTCCTGCGCCACTGCTGGCATGGCGATGAACGACGGCAGGAGAGCGTCGCCGAACACACGTGGATGATGATGTTGCTGGCGGTGCTCAGTTTCGACCAGCTCACCGTTCAGGTGGATCAGCTCAAGTTGCTGAAGATGATCCTGATTCACGATCTGGTCGAAATCTATCACGGCGATATCCCCGCTTTCGAGAAAGACCTGATGAACCAGCAGGAGTTACATGAGGCCGAGCGAACGGCGCTGGTGCGTCTTTTAGAGCCGCTGGATGAGAACATCCGAGCCGAGTTACTGGCGTTGTGGGATGAGTTCGAGGCGAACGAAACGACCGAGGCCAAACTTGCCAACGCGCTGGACAAGGCCGAGGCGCTCAGCCAGCATCTGTTTGTGGACATCGACACCTGGACGCAGGGCGATTACGACATTCAGCCCTACTACCGTGATCACTTCTTCAACTTCGACGGCTTCATGCGCCAGTTGAAGGACGAGATCGACCGCGAGAGCATGCGTAAGATCGAAGCGGAGAACGCGCTGGATCGTGTAAAGCCGGAGTTCGTGGCGCGCTACCGCAACGGAAGCTGAAGCTCAGGCTCCACCAGTTCAAGTGTTGCAGCAGGCTGGCTTTGCAGCGGCGTTCGCGATTGCAAGCCAGTCTCAACGCCCGCCACAGGCGTTTTATGGTAGCGTAGAAACATCCGGGATTGCCCAGTGGAGCCGCAATGCGTTCGACGACCTGTACTGATAATGTGCTACGCCGCCAGCCAGCGCGTGGCGGTTATCTCAATCTCAATGGCGCGGCGAAAACGCCTGCCCGCGGCGGCGCGCCGTGGCTGCTTGTGAGCTACATGCAGGGCGAGGTCGACCTCAACCATGCGCTGGCAGCCCGCTTTCCCAACATGCCGCACATGTCGATCTTTCGCGAGGGAGCGGGGCAGGGGCGTTTTGCCTTCGCCACGCTGGCGACGCAGGACGGCGCTGCTGCGCTGCATCTTGAGCTGGATACAGCTACCGGGGCGCTGGAGTGTCGCTTTATCCTCGCGTCGATGTTGTCGCTGCGCTTTCATGTCGGCGGCCTGAGCAAGCTCGACCGCCGGTACTGGCTGGATGTGATGCGCGCGGGCGATGGCGATCCGGCGTTTTTGTGGAGCCAGGAGCGCTGGAATACCGACTATCTCATCTGCTCGGCGCATCGCTACTATACCCACCTGTTTGCCTTCTCCCCGCTGCAGCTTGAGGCGGCGGCCCGCCTGACTCCCGAAGTGACGCGCAGGCTGCTCGACTGGCTGGAAGGTTGCTGGTTCCCCGCTGCGGTCGAAGCGCGCAATGAAGCCCCTGCCAGCGCCTTTGTCTGGTAAAGCACGGCCTATCGGGAGACGGCCGTGCTTTTTGGCAGATCACACGGCCCGCCGTTACAATCTTCGCAACCGTTTCGTCTGACGACAAAGGGAGTGAGCATCCGTGAGCGCAATAGGAGCTTTCACGTTTGTTCTGCACAGTCACCTGCCCTACGCGCGGCTCGCCGGTCGCTGGCCCCACGGCGAGGAGTGGATTCATGAGGCAGCGACCGGGACGTACATTCCCTTGCTGCAAACCTTCTATGATCTGAGAAACGAAGGCGTTCCCTTTCGCCTGACGCTTGGCATGACGCCCGTCCTCGCCGAACAACTTTCCGACCCGGACGTTATCGACCACCTTGACCAGTATCTTGATCAACGTATTGAGGCTGCCAAGAAAGACATCGCTTATTTTGAAGCTCCGGAAACCGAAGATAAGCATCTGCGCTATCTGGCCGAGTGGTATCTGACGCTCTACGAGCGCATCAAGAGCGACTTTGACGGTCGCTTTAACCGCGACATCGTTGGCAGCTTCCGGCAATTGCAGGACGAAGGCTATCTGGAGATCACGACCAGCGCGGCGACACATGGCTACCTGCCGCTGCTCAGCCGCGATAGCTCTATCGTCGCGCAGCTTCGCACGGGCGTGCAGAGCTATACACGGCTGTTCGGGCGGCGGCCGACCGGCATCTGGCTGCCGGAATGCGCCTATCGACCGGCCTATTTCCTCGAAGACGGCAAGGTTCGCCCCGGCATCGAGCACTGGCTGGCGGCAGAGAATCTAAAAGTCTTTTTCAGCGAAACGCACGCCATCACCGGCGGCAAGCCGGTCGGCGTTGCGGCGGGCGACGTCATCGGCCCCTATGGCGACATCAAGCGTCGTTATGTGATCCCGACGGTCGCCTCTACGCCGGAACGGTCGACGACGACCTATGAAGCCTATTACGTGAGCGACACCACTGCCGGGCCAGATGCCGAACAGCATTCGGGAGTGGCGGTGCTGGGCCGCAATAACCGCACGGGCGAGCAGGTCTGGAGCGCCGACTGGGGCTATCCGGGCGACTTTGATTACCGCGAGTTTCACAAGAAGGCCGGAACCAGCGGCCTGCAGTACTGGCGTGTCACCGGGGCGAAAACCGATCTGGCCTATAAGGATTATTACCATCCCGACTGGGCGGCTTACAAAGTCGATCAGCATGCAGAACACTTCGCCCATCTTGTCGGCGATCTCATTCGCGCCTACCACCAGCAGACAGGCCGGTTTGGCATCATCTCGTCCAATTATGACACCGAACTCTTTGGCCACTGGTGGTTCGAAGGCGTGACGTGGCTCGGCAAGGTGCTACGCCATCTGGCCGCAAATGAGGAAATCGAGCTGACGACTGCGACGACCTATATCACACAGCACCCACCGCAGGAAGTCATCAGCCTGCCCGAAGGCTCGTGGGGCGCGGGCGGTACGCATTTCGTCTGGGATAATGCTGAAACCCACTGGATGTGGGAGCCGATTCATGAAGCCGAAGCGCGGATGGAAAAGCTGGCGGAAACCTTCACCAAGCCATCGACCTATGAGGAAACTGTGCTCAATCAGGCGGCCCGCGAAGTGCTGCTGCTCGAAAGCTCGGACTGGCCATTCCTCGTAACGACCGGGCAGGCGCGTGAGTATGCCATCCAACGGCTGAGCCAGCATCTGGAGCGCTTCAACAAGCTGGCGAAAAGTCTGGAGCGTGGCCGGCCTGACGTCGAAAGTGCTCAGGAATTTTGGGAACTGGATAAGATTTTCCCGGACATTGACTATCGTTATTTCCGCAAGCCGAAATGAATCCCTGTGCCCGCTCGCCCCGCCGAGCGCTGAAGGAGCTATCCGTTGAGTTTCAACGTTCTGTTTGTGAGCGCCGAAGTCGCGCCCTTCGCCAAAGTCGGTGGGCTGGCCGACGTGGCAGGGTCACTGCCCAAGGCGCTGCGGCGTCTTGGCGTCGATGTTCGCGTCGTCATGCCGCTGTATGGATTTATCGACCAGCCGCGCTACAGTATCCAGCCCGCCTTCCATTTCGACTTTGCCCGGCAAAGTGGAACCCATGGCGTTGACGTTTTCCACACCGTCTACGACGGCGTGCCGGTCTATTTCCTGCGTTCGCTGCCGTTCTTTGGCAATGAAAACGCGGTTTATAGCGACTGGGATTGGGATAGCCCGCGCTTCATCTTCCTGTGCCAGATGACGATGGCTTTCGCCGATGCCTTGCGCGAACGCGAAGGCTGGTCGCCCGACGTGGTGCATGTCAACGACTGGCATACCGCCCTCATCCCATTTCTGATCGAACAGCGCCGGGATGAACCGGCGTGGGCGACCACCGGCCATATGCTCAGCATCCACAATCTGGCCTATCAGGGCGACAACGTCACCCATTTCCTGATGCAGGAACATATCCCTCCGCGGCAGCACCCTGATCTGCTCTCGCGCGGGCTGGAAAACAACCTGCTGGCGATAGCGATTGCTTATAGCGATATTGTTTCGACCGTCAGCCCGCGCTATGCCATCGAAATACAGTATCCCTACATGGGGTATGGGCTGGATGATCTGGTGCGAACGCGGGTCAACGACCTGTACGGCATTCTGAACGGCATTGACGTCGAGACGATGAACCCGGAAACCGACCCGCTGCTGGTGGCGAACTACAACGCGGACAACTTTGCCGAGCGGCGCATTTTGAACAAGCGGCAGTTACAGGCCGATTCGGGGTTGGAAGTGCGCGACGACGTGCCGGTGATTGGCATCGTCAGCCGGCTGGTGTGGCAAAAAGGCATTGATCTGGCGCTTCCGGCGCTGCGCCGCCTGCTGCTGGATACCGATGTGCAACTGGTCGCGCTGGGCAGCGGCGATCCCGATCTTCAGCATCAGATGTGGCGGTTGGGGCAAGACTTCCACTGGCGGGCGTCGGTTTTCATCGGTTATAACGCCACCGTCGCCCAGCGTATCTACGCCGGCTCCGACCTGTTTCTCATGCCCAGTCGTTACGAACCGTGCGGCGTCGGGCAGATGCTGGCCATGCGCTATGGCTCGCTGCCGGTGGTGCGCGAAACCGGCGGACTGGCGGATACCGTGCAAAACTACGACAATGGGCCGGCGGATCGTGGAACCGGCTTTACATTTGAATGGGAAGAACCGCAGGCCGTGCTTGGCACGCTTCGCTGGGCGCTGGAGACTTATTGGGAACGGCCCGAAGCCTGGCGGCGGATGCAGCATCGCGCGATGACAACCGATCTGAGTTGGGACAAAAGCGCCCGGCAGTATGTGGACTTATATCGACAGATTATTGAAAAACGGAAGGGACAACCACTATGAAAGTCAAGGCAGTTATTCTCGCAGGCGGTGAAGGCACGCGGCTGGCCACCCTGACGGCGAAACGGGCGAAACCGGCGGTTCCGTTTGCAGGAAAATATCGCATTATCGACTTCACGCTAAGCAACTGCGTCAATTCGGGCATGTTCGACGTGCTGGTGCTGACGCAGTACCGCCCGCACAGCCTCAACGACCACATCGGGCGCGGGCGTCCCTGGGATCTGGACCGTTCGTTTACCGGCGGCGTGCATATTCTTCAGCCCTACAAGGGGCGTTTTGATACCGACTGGTATGCCGGCACTGCCGACGCCGTGCGCCAGAACCTGAACTTCGTGCGTCGTGGTCGCCCGGATTATGTGCTTATTCTCTCCGGCGATCATATTTACGAGATGGACTACGACGTGCTGGTTCAGTTCCACATCGACAAGGGAGCCGATGCGACCGTCTGCACCATTCGCGTGCCGATGGACGAGGCGAGCCGCTATGGCATCCTCGACGTGGAAGACAATTATCAGGTGCGCGAGTTCCTCGAAAAGCCTGCCAACCCGCCGGGCAATCTGGCCAGCATGGGCGTTTACGTCTTTAGCTATCCCGTGCTGGAGCAGATGCTGCGCGTCGAGCCGACGCCGGAGCGGCCGATGACCGATTTCGGTTATCACATCCTGCCGTACATGCTGGAGCAGGGCATGAGGATCTATGCCTATCCCTATGGCGGGTACTGGATTGACGTTGGCACTGTGGAAGCATACTGGGAAGCCCACATGGACCTGCTGGCGTCGCCGCCATCGCTCAATCTGAACGACCGCACGTGGGTTATCCACACCGTGAGCGAAGAGCGGCCGCCCGTCTTCATTCATTCTGGAGCGCGCGTGCAGGACAGTATGATTACCGACGGTTCGATTATCGCCGAGGGGGCGATTGTGGAGCGCTCGGTGTTGTCTCCCGGCGTCTATGTTGGGCCGAACGCCGTGGTGCGCGAGTCGGTCATTCTGACCGATGCCTATATTGAAGCGGGGGCGGTCGTGGAACGCTGCATCCTCGACAAGATTGTGGTCGTGGGCCACAACGCGCATGTCGGCTCGATTCAGCAGGTAGGCGATTTAGGCATTACCTGCGTCGGCAAGAACACGCATATCCCGGCGGGCTTTACCATCGGCCACAGCACCATTCTCGGAACCGATCTGCGGGCAGAGGATTTCGTGCAGTTTGCGGACAAGATGGTGCCGCATGGTACGATGCTCGGCTATCAGGGAAAAAAGTAAACCGCACCCCCTGATTCCTTTCCCAAATCCTGCAATTTCAATTTGGAGAGGAAGCAGGGAGTGCGGTTGCACTTCCGCTGTAAACAACAAAACGGCCCGAAAGCCATTTGTCCTGTCTCGCGCGTTCGCGTAACCGCGCGTGTATCCGGTTCACGGAGTAGTTGTGCTATGTCGTGACGACCGAGTTATCCCCGCTAAACGGGTTAGGCACATATTTGTCCGCTTCCCAGTCGTTGTGCCATTCCGTGCCGTTCACCAGATAGCGAAACTGGAACTCCTGCCCGACTGGCAACTCGAGGGTGGTGGAAAAGCTGCCATCCTTATTGCGCTTCATCGGGGTCGCAGTTTCGTTCCAGTCGTTGAAATCCCCAACCAGATAGACCGATTCCCCCTGCACTTGCGCCGGCAGCGAGAATGTCACCTTGCACACGGGCTTTGTTTTCAGATACTGCTTTTTCAGCATTTTATGTAAGCTCCTATGCGAACGCAGGATGGCAATATAAAGTGTAGCACGAGCCTGTTTGCAGCGTCGAGTAGGTTTCTTTATTTTCCCCCGCCGTCTCCGCTGCCTCCCATTTCCGGCATGGCATGTGAGAACCAAAAACGCTATCCTTGCCCGGCAACGAACCAAACACCCAGTCAATGAAACGGATAACCAGGAGACATCCATGGTCACACCCGTCGCCACGATAAGCGTTGTTCCCAACCTCCCTGAGCCTCTGCGGCGGTTGCGTGAACTCGCCTACAATCTTCGGTGGGCATGGGACTATGAAACCATCGCTTTGTTTCGCCGTCTGGATCGCGACCTGTGGGAAGAAACGGGGCACAACCCCGTTCTGATGCTTGGCAGGATTAGCCAGGAACGCCTCAACGCCGCCTGCCAGGATGCATCGTTTATGGCCCACCTGCAGCGCGTTTGTCAGAGCTTCGACGATTACATGCAGGCGAAGGATACATGGTACGAGCGCACCTACGGCCATTTGCCTCGCCCGCGTATCGCCTATTTCTCGATGGAATTTGGCCTGACGGAAAGCCTGCAGACCTATTCGGGTGGTCTGGGCGTGCTCAGCGGCGACCATCTGAAAAGCGCCAGCGATCTGGGCTTGCCGTTGATCGGCGTCGGCCTGCTCTATCAGGAAGGCTACTTTCGCCAGTATCTGAACGCCGATGGCTACCAGCAGGAATCCTACCCGATCAACGATTGGGCGAACCTGCCGGTCGAACTCCAGTGCGACGCCAATGGCGAGCCGATCAAGGTCAGTGTGGATTTGCCGGGGCGCAAGTTATACGCTGTCATCTGGAAAGTACAGGTTGGGCGCGTGCCGCTGTACCTGCTCGACTCGAACATTCCCGACAACCCGGCCCCGGAAGACCGCAATCTGACCGATCGGCTGTATGGTGGCGACCGGCGCACGCGTATCCGCCAGGAAATCCTGATGGGCATCGGCGGCATCCGCGCGCTGGAGGCGCTGGGCCTGCGGCCTTCGATCTGCCACATGAACGAGGGGCATTCCGCATTTCTGGCGCTGGAACGCATTCGCCAGTTGATGGAAGAATTTCAACTGAGCTTCAACGAAGCGCGCGAAATCGCCGCTGCGGGGCATATCTTCACCACGCATACGCCGGTTCCCGCCGGGCTGGAGCGCTTTGGCTTCGACCTGATTGATGAACACTTCACCGAGTACTACCAGAGTCTGGGCCTGACGCGCGAGCAGTTTCTGGATCTGGGCCGCGAGAACATGGGCGACTATGATCTGTTCTCGATGCCGGTGCTGGCGCTGCGGCTATCTTCCGGCGCGAACGCGGTGGCGAAGCTGCATGGCCGTGTCTCACGCAAGCTGTGGCAGTGGCTTTATCCGGGCGTGCCGGAGAACGAAATTCCGATCGGCTCGATTACCAACGGCATCCACGTGCCGACATGGATCAGCCGTGAGATGGAAACGCTGCTCGACCGCTATCTGAACCCGGCATGGCGCGACGAGGAGGCCAATCCCGAGACATGGGAGGACATCACCCATGTGCCCGACGCCGAATTGTGGCGGACACATGCCCGGCGCCGCGAACGGTTGGTCGCCTTTGCGCGCCAGCAACTACGGCGGCAGCTTGAGAAGCGTGGTGCATTGCAAAGCGACATCGAACGTGCCGACGAGGTGCTGAACCCCGACGCGCTGACGATTGGCTTTGCGCGGCGCTTTGCTACCTACAAGCGGGCGACGCTGTTGTTCCGCGATCTGGATCGGCTGAGCAAAATCCTCAACAACCCTGAACGCCCGGTGCAGATCATTTTCGCGGGGAAAGCGCACCCGCATGACACCGCCGGCAAGGAACTCATCCGCCAGATCATGAGCGTCGCGCGAAGCGAAGAATTCCGGCACTCGCTGGTGTTCCTCGAAGACTATGACATCAACATCGCCCGCTATCTCGTGCAGGGCGTCGATGTCTGGCTGAATACGCCGCGCCGGCCCAAGGAAGCAAGCGGCACGAGTGGCATGAAGGTGATTTACAACGGCGGCCTCAACTGTAGCATTCTCGATGGTTGGTGGGATGAAGCGTATGATCGGTCAGTGGGATGGGCCATCGGTAACGGCGAGGAGTACCCGGAATCCGAGGCCGATCATCAGGATTACATCGAGAGTCAGGCGCTCTACAACCTGCTTGAGACGGAGATTATCCCGCTGTTTTATGATCGCGGGCGAGATGGGCTGCCGCGCGAGTGGATCGCCAAGATGAAAAACTCGATGCGGATTCTCGCGCCGCATTTCAATACGCGCCGTATGGTGCAGGAATACACTGAGCAGTACTACATCCCTGCCTATAAACGCTGGATGGCAATGACGACGCCAAATCTGGAAGAAGGCGTCGCCTATGCCAATTGGCTGCACCGGCTCGAAGCGGCGTGGGCTCAGGTGAGCGTGCGCGATGTACAGGTTCCCGTTCGCACGATCAACGTTGGCAAGGATATGGAAGTGGTGGCGCATGTCGCGCTGGGCGAACTGAAACCCGACGATGTGCGCGTGCAGCTTTACTACGGCCCGGTCGACCAGCATGGCAACATCACACTGGAGGCCAGGGCGATGGATATGCAGCCTTTGAACCAGAACGGCGACGGCACGTACCAGTTTGCCGCGAAGGTGGCCTACAACACGAGTGGCAACCGGGGCGTTTCCGTGCGCGTGCTGCCGAAACACGAACTGCTGCCGACCAGTTTTCTGCCGGGGATTATCACCTGGGCCAGATGACCATTCGCGCAGCGATTGATCGACAACGCCTCCGTTCTCCGGGGGCGTTTTTATTTGTGAGTGACGATATTGGTACCGGAAATGCTTTGGGTAATTCCCAAAAAAGAAAAATCTCACACAGCAGGGCTATGAGATTGTCGAGAAACCGGATGTGGTGCGTGTTGGTGGAAACGACGGCCAGATAGCCGTGATTCGCGGCAGCGAATATGGCTTCCTGACGCCGGTTCCGTTCGGAGACCAGTTGGCCTACATCACCGGAACCGGCACACCTGAGAATTTTGAAGCAAACCGCGACCTGCTTTTCAGCATTATCGAGTCAATCCACGTTCCGGCCGGGGTCCCCGAACCGACCGCGACGCCTCTACCGGGGCTGGGCGGCCTTAGCGGCATGCCGGGCGAAACCACAGAGGCAACAGAGGAAGTGACCGAGGCAGCAGGGTAATAAGCACCTCATTCCTGCCCCCTCTCCAAAGCCCCAAAGCAGGCTTTGGAGAGGGGGATTCAGACAGCGTAGCGTCGATGCCCTGCCTCCTCTTCGCCAAACCCATGTTTGGCCGTGCGGCCGGGATGGCAGGGCTACACAAAGGGCGGGGGATGAAGTTATCCTCGCACCAGTTTCGGCAGATCCTTCAGCTTGAACGCTTGACCTGCCAGTAGCGTCTGCACGCGGAACACGCGCCCCGCCAGCCACATCACGCCGACGACTGTCAGCGCCAGTAGGCCGACGCTGAGCGCGATCTGCCATGCCGGGACTGTCGTCACCGCCAGGCGTTCGATCATGCCGAGCGGCGCGGTGATCGGGAACAGGCTGAGGAATACCGGCAGCGGATCATTCGGCGTTGCGATGATAAGCTGCATGAACCACATCGGCACGACGGCGGGCAGCGTGAAGACGGCGGCGTACTGCGGCCCTTCCCGCATCGAGTTCGACAGCGCGCCGACGATGCTGTACAGTCCGGCGAACAGCAGGTAGGCCAGAATGAAATAGACTACCATCAGCGGCACAAGCCCGGGCGGGACGACCGTGTCGACCAGCGGCCCCAGCATCGACAGCACGCCGCCGAAGCCCGTCAGGCGCGGCAGTAGCAGGATCGAACCGAGCCACACCGTCATCTGCAACAGCCCGAGCAGGCCGAGCGCCAGAATCTTGCCCGCCAGCAACTCGAATGGCCGCAGGCTGGAGATGAGGATTTCGATCAGGCGTGTTTCTTTTTCCTCAATCACGCTCTGCATCAGATAGCCGTTGGTCACGAACAGGCTCATCAGCAGGATGATGGCGAAGATGTAGACGAACATGAACTGCGCGTCGGGATTCTGGCCTGCGGGAGCATCGGCGGTATCCTCTCCCGCGCCGGGCAGGAGGCGTATTTCGTTATAGGTCGCCGGGTTGAGCAGCCGCTGGAACAACTCCGGCGAGTCGATCTCTTCCCTCAATCCCTCCAGCAACATCCGGCGAATATGGTTGCTGGACAGATAAGAGATGTTGAACCGGGGCATGACCACACGGACTTTACCGGTTTCCAGATAATCGGCTTCGATGACGTAGTAAACCTGAATCTCCTCCGCTTCCAGCGCGGCGCTCGCGGCGTCTTCATCAGGATAGCGGGTGAAGATGTTGGCAAGCTCGCCGGGATCGTCGAACTCTCCGGTCAGGTCGACATACCCGGCGTCGGTCACGCCGCGCAAGTCGAACATATCGGTGGAGTCGAGGGGATTGCTCGCGGCGCTGCCACCCAGAAATGCCATGCCCATTACCAGCAGGAATCCAAGAACGGGAACGCCAAAGGTCGTGAACAGGTATGCCTTGCGGCGCAGGTTGCGCCGCAGTTCGTAGGCGAAAACGCGCAACATGCTACCACTCATCGAGCTATCTCCTGTGCCGTTACCGCCATGCGCGGCGCGCTGCGAATGGCCCGCCAGATTTCACGCGGCGTCGGGCGCTTGCCATACAGCAGCAGCGACCAGCGAAACACGCGGGCGGACGCCCACACGACGACCAGCGTCATCAGCACCAGCAGCGCCATGCTCACCACAAGCTGCCACTGCGGCACGGAGCCGAAGCCCAGGCGCAGCATGACCGCCGTTGGCGCGGTGACCGGGATGAGCGTCAGCACTACGGGAATCGTCCCGTTCGGGTCGGTCATGAAATTGAAGATAAAGATGACCGGAACCATGCTCAGGAAACCGAAGAAACCAGCTACCTGCCGGCTTTCCTGCTCCGAACCAATGACAGCGCCCGCGCTGGCGGCAAAGCTGGCGTAGAGCACATAGCTCAGCAGGAAATACACGATACCGATGATCGCCAGATCAGTCGGAATGACGATGCCGGTGAGCATATCCAGCGCATTGGCTAACGACAGCCCGATCACGCCGAGCACGAGCCAGACGACGACCTGCAACAGGCCCAGCGCCCCCAGCCCGACCATCTTGCCGAGCAGCAACTGGAACGGCGTGACGCTCGTGATCAGAATCTCCATGATGCGGTTCGATTTTTCATCCACCACGCCCGACATCAGGTAACCGCCGGCAAGCTGCGACGCCATCATGACGATGAATACGAAGATGAATGGCAGGATGAACAGCGCCGGGGCCGCGCTTTCGGGGATCACCCGCCCGCTGTCCAGCGTTTGCACCGCCAAATCGATGGGCGAACGCAAGCGTTCCAGTACATCCTCATTGGCGATCTGCGCGCCCAGATTGCTCACCAGAAAGTCATCCATCTCGTCTTCGAGCGCTTCAGGAGCGTCATCGAACGAATAGAGCATGACTTCGCCGCTTTCCAGATAATCCTCCGGTACGACGAAGTAAGCGCCGATTTCCTGAGCTTCCAGCGCGGCGCGCGCCGACGCCTCGTCTGGATAGGGCTGGAACGCTTCCGGCTTCTCAATCGCCTGAGCCAGCACGCCGGACAAATCGACATAGCCGACCGTGCCGACCCGTGTCGTATCGGTTTCGGCCTGAATGGCAACGGTCATAATGATCGCCAGCAGCGCGATAATCAGGATGGGTGCGCCGAACGACGCAAACAGGAACGCCGGTCGCCGCACGTTGTGGAGAAACTCGCGTCGTGCGACAAGCATTGCCTTATGCATGGTCGTGCCCCTCAACAACCTGAATGAAGATGTCGTTCAGGCTTGGAACCGCCAGTTCAAAGCGTTGGATGCTCATTCCTTTGGTCGTGGCAATCGCGGCGAGTACGCTGTCCGGCGTAGCGTCGGGCGACAGGTACAACACCGCCTCTTTTTTGCCGTTTTCATGCATGTCAACCTGTGCAACGCCCGGAAGCGTGTCCCAGCGTCCCTCGCCTTCCACGATGATGGCGTGCTGGGCGAACTCGCGGCGGATTTGGTCGACCGGGCCATAGAGCTTCTGCTGCCCGCGGCTGATCATCAACAGGCGGTCGGCGAGTTCTTCGACCTGCTGCATCTGGTGCGTGCTCATGACAATCGCGCCGCCATTGCGGCGGAAATCGAGCAGTAGCTCCTTGATAACGAGGGTATTGACCGGGTCGAGACCGGAAAACGGCTCGTCAACGATAATCAATTCAGGGCGGTGCAGCACGGTGATCGCAAACTGCACCTTCTGCTGCATACCCTTGCTTAGCTCGCTGACTTTCTTGTGTGCCGCATCGTCCAGTTCCAGTCGTTTCAGCAGCTCCAAACTGCGCTGGCGTGCGTCGTGCGTGGACATGCCCTTCAACTGGCCCAGATAGACCATCATTTCGATCACCTGAACGTTGCGGTACATGCCGCGCTCTTCCGGCAAATAGCCGATACGGTTCTTCTTTTCCTCGTTGATGGGCCCGCCCAGCACATCGATGCGCCCGGTGTCGGGACGCAGGATGTCGAGAATCATGCGAATTGTCGTGGTCTTGCCCGATCCATTCGGGCCAAGCATGGCGAAGATTTCGCCCTTATAAATCTCGAAGCTCAGGTTATCGACTGCCCGAAAGCTGCCATAAGACTTCGAGATACGGTCAACGGAGACAGCGACATTGTGCTGCATTTCTTTTGTTTCTCCCCCTTGACACAACACTGACGTTATATACGGCCTATACGTATTTACCGGCCCTGTTGTTGCAGGGGCCGGCTTGGTGGCGCGGTCGTCCTCCGGGCCGGTGTTTCTTTATTTCCGTCAAGTCGTTTCCGGTCTATAATCGGCTAATCGACAACGATCGCTGGTTTCTGGCCACGGTTCGGATGCGCGAGGACGGTATGAAAAAACAGGTGCTGGCCGTCGACGACGAAATCGGTGCGCTGACGCTCATCGAGATTATGCTGCAGCGAGGTGGCTTTTCCGTGCTGAAGGCCAGGGATGCCAAAGAAGCGCTGAGTATCCTCGAAGAAACCACGCCCGATATGATCATCCTCGACATCATGATGCCGGGGATGGATGGCATCGAACTCTGCAAGCGCATTCGCAGCCGCCCCGAAACGCAGCATACGCCGGTGCTGATTCTTTCGGCGCGCGGCGACTCCGCCAGTATCGTGCGTGGCATTCAGGCAGGCGCGGATGACTATCTGCCCAAGCCGATTCTGCATCACGACCTTGTGAGCAAGGTTCAGTCGATGCTGGAAGTTTCCGCGCCCTGAGCAGCCTCGATTTCCGGCTGCTCGTCACCATATAACGCCCGGTAGATGTTGTAGTAACTATAGATGCGCTGGACGTAGAGACGCGTGCTGTCGATCGTGATGGCCGTCATGAACAGGTCGGGGTCGCTGCCCGACAGTTCGAGCCAGTTCAGCGCCCGCCCCGGCCCCGCATTATACGCCGCCAGCGCCGCCACGGCGTTTCCGTCGAACAACGCAAGCTGCTCGCTGAGATAATACGCGCCAAACGCGATGCCCGCATACGGTCTGAACAGATCGCTGTGCTGGTAATCGGGCCAGCTCAATTGCCGGGCGATGTATTCGGCGGTCGAGGGAATGACCTGTGTCAGCCCTTTTTCGCCCGCTGCGGCGGTCGCGCGGGCATCGAACAGACTCTCGTGGCGGATGAGCGCCAGCAGAAGCAACGGGTCGATGCCTCGCTCTCGCGCCAGTTGTTGTATCACGTCGCCATAGTAGGCCGGATAGCGCATACGGGCAATGTAGGGCGGTGCGTCCAGCGTGCCAACGCCCGCCGCGCGAATGACGTTGGCCGCCGCCACAATCGAATCGGAGTAATCACCGATCGAGCGGAAATAAATGGCCAGTTGGTAGGACGCGAGGCCGTCATCCTGATACGCCGCTGTCAGATCGCTAAATTCGGTCTTGGCCTCGTCAAAGGCAGACAGATCCCACAATTCGCGCCCGCGGATCAGACGCTCGTCGGCAGCCAGCGTTTCCGAGAGTGGCCACAGCGGGCCGTCCTGTTCGATTTCAAACTGCTCGCGCAGCCACGCCTCGGCGGCCGCGATTTCCGCCGCATCATCGAACTGGAAGCGATAGCGCGCGGGTGGTTCAAAAGCCTGGCGTCCTTCGACGATGTCCATCGCTCGCGCGCTGAAATAGCTGTCCGGTGCGGCCGCTATGGCCTGATTGAGCGCTTCCGCAGCCATGCGCTGGTCGCCGCGCTGCAATGCCAGACGCCCTGCGTTCAGGTAGGCCGCTGCCCGCTCCTCGCCGGTCGCGCTCACCGCCAGCCGCCCGTACAGGCGCTCGGCCGTCGTCAGTTCTCCGGCGCTCATGGCTGCCGAGGCCGCTAATAGCAGGCCGCTGGTCGCCTGTGATGAAGATGGATAATCGTCGGCCAACCGCTCGAAGATCGCCCGCGCCTTATCATGTTCGCCGTTCGTGCCGTACAGATAGCCCGCCCGCCACAGCGCTTCCGGCGCTTCGGGCAGGTAGCCGTAGTGGTTGGCAATCGACAGGTAATGCTCAATCGCTCCCGCCGTGTCGCCGGAGAGGAACTTCGTGCGTCCCTGTTCCAGCAGCGCTTCGCCAAACAGAGGGTCGCGCGGATACTGCTCGATGATCGTCTGGAAGGCGGTCACTGCTGCCGTCGGGTTGCCCAGCTCTCGATATGACCGGCCTAGCAGCATGTATAAACTGGCCGGCACTGAGGAAAGCGGGCGGCGAGTGGTGTAATCGTTCAGGATTTCGACCGTATACTCGTAATCGCCCTGCTGGAAGCTGACGCGCGCCTGCTCAAGCCCGTCCAGTTCGTAACCTTGAGCCAGCAGCGCCAGCATCGCCTGATACGCCTGTGGCTGGTCCGCATACTGATCGAAAATGCGACGCATGCGGTTCATGCCGGTTTCGATATCGCCGCTGTTGATCAGTGTTTGCGCCGCCAGCAGTTCAATCGAAGCGCGGTAGGGCCTGTTCCGGGCCATGGCGAGGATGGCATCGTACTGTTCCAGCGCGGCTTCATAATCGTTGCGGTTGAGGTGGATCTGGGCGATGCGCTCGCGCAGCGCCGCGTGCGAAGACGGCGTTCGCGTGGAGTCGGCGGCGCGGGAGTAACTCGCCAGCGCGTCGTCGGTGTTGCCCAGACCAAGCTGCGCGTCGCCGATACGCTCGTAAGCATAGCTGTCGATTAACCCCGGATGGCGCGCGAGATAGAACTCGAAATCGGCGATTGCCTCGGCCCAGCGCGACAGACCCATGTATGCATCGCCGCGCAGGAAATGCGCTTTGCCAATGCGTTCATCCTCCGGGAAGTTGGTGATGAAGGTGGTCAACGCATCGACCGCATCTTCGAACAGCCCTTCGCGCAGCGCCGCCTGCGCCAGACCGAGCGCTGCGTCGCCGCGCTGGGCGTCAGTGGCGGCGTCATTGTTTACCAGCACCGTGCGATAGTGCTGAACAGCGTCCTCGTAATAACCGTTGGTGAGGTAAGTGGTCGCCGCCGTCAGCGCGACATCCGGCGGAATGGTCGGCGTGGGCGGCACGGTCGGGAGCGGCGTTGCGCTTGGCTCCACGATGGCGGTCGTTTCGACGGCCGTTTGTTCAGAAGCCGCTTCGGGCGAAGGGGTAGCCGTCACGTACCAGGGCTCATCGCGCTGTGCGTTCAGGCTGCAACCGCACAACAGAACCAGTGCGGCCAGCCCGATCCCGCAGCGCTTGTGGATCGGTGTCAACATGGGCCTCATTATCGAGATGAGAGAGAAACCTGTCAATGGCGCTCGGCCGACGCTAATCCGACGGCGGCAGAAGCTCGCCGGCGAGCCAGGGCATGCCATAGGCGACTGCCAGCGAACCGGCCTCGCCCAGCGCGCGACCCAGTTCGGTGACGTTGCGATATACCCACCAGTGATCGGCGGACGGCAGAATCGCCACGCCAAAATCTTCTACCACCAGCGCGCTCAATGAACGGCGTACGGCAGGCAGCGCGGATGAGCCATCCGGCGCGGCGCTGCGGGACAACGTGACAGTAAAGCGCGACGGCCCGCCTTCACGGT